>CAJUPG010000013.1:0-2356 GCA_910588455.1 uncultured Oscillospiraceae bacterium | reverse complement strand
CTGAGGGCGAGGACGCTGGCGAGCCCACCGAGGGTGACGACGCTGGCGAGCCCACCGAGGGTGACGACGCTGACAAGCCCGCCGAGGGTGAGGACGCTGACAAGCCCGCCGAGGGCGAAGATCCTGCCGAGCCCGAAGATCCCGCCGAGCCCGAGAAGGTCACCTTCACCGACGTGGAGGAAGGCCGCTGGTACTACAGCGCTGTTACCACCATCGCCGCCGCCGGCTGGATGAACGGCATGGGTGAGGGCACCTTTGCTCCCACCGGCACCTTCTCCGTGGCCCAGGTCCTGAGCGTCGCCGCCCGGATTCATGCCGCCGCCAACGAGAAGGAGATCGCCGCCGCCGAGGAGGGGACCCCCTGGTACACCATGTATGTAAACTACTGCGTGGAGAATGAGATCATCGCGGAGGACGCGTTCACCGCGGAGGACCTGACCCGCGCTGCCACCCGCTTTGAGGTTCTCGCCATTCTGGACAAGGCTCCCGCCGCCTCCTGCTTCGAGGCCAAGCGCGAGGTGGCCGACGGCTACATCCCCGACCTGGCCGAGGCCGACGAGAACGGCGCCGTTGTTTATAAGTGGTATCGCGCCGGCATCATCGACGGCAACGCCGAGCACGAGTTCACCGGCACCAACACCATCACCCGCGCTGAGGCCGCTTCCATCCTGTGCCGCGTGATGGACCTGGTGGACCGCATCGCCGAGTAATTTTCCCAGGCGCTCCAAAAAGTGGATTTTTCTCTGAATTTTCCCTTGACACAGCCCGCTCCATCGTATAAAATGTGGGCGGATTGATAAAGAAATGGCTGCGAAGGGGCTGGCACCCCGGAGCTGCGGGCAGGAAATGGCCCGCCGGTTCTCTCGTCGTTATCGGGGTGCAGAGTGTGGGCGTCTGCCCGAATTCAGGTGGAACCACGGACTTTTACTAAAGTTCGCCCTGAGCCAGTTCTGGCTCAGGGCGTTTTTTATGGAGCAGCACGGCGGAAAAGGAGGGCGCAATGGCGGAAATTATCCCGGCCTATGGCCATATGGAGCAGATTCGCACCATGTTTCGCAACTATATTACCTGGATCGGCGTTCCACAGAACTACAGGGAGCTGGAAGCCGAGCTGGCCGCCCTGCCCGGGCCCTACGTCCACCCGGAGGGCCGGTTCTACCTGCTGCGGGAAGGGGACGAGATTCTGGGCTGCGGAGCCATCCGCCCGCTGCGCAATATCCCGGGGACGGACGGGGAGCGCCGGTGCGAGCTCAAGCGGATGCTGGTGCGTCCGGAGGGCCGGGGCAGGGGACTGGGCCAGGCGCTGGTCCAGCAGCTGATTGACGACGCCCGCTCCATGGGCTACAGCGAAATCGTCATGGACGCGGCGGCGTTTATGCAGCCCGTCCTGGACGCATACCACCGGCTGGGTTTTCGGGAAATCCCCCCCTACTACGACAATCCCCCCAAGGGCCTGAGGTTTTTGGGACTCAGGCTGGATTCTTAAATGAAAAGGAGCTGTTTGCATTGAAACATTCAGAAAAAACCATGGAAAAGATCGTCGCGCTCTGCAAGGGCCGGGGCTTTATTTTCCCCGGCTCAGAGATTTACGGCGGCCTGGCCAATACCTGGGACTACGGCCCCCTGGGCGTGGAGCTGAAAAATAACATCAAGCGGGCCTGGTGGAAAAAGTTCGTCCAGGAGAACCCCTACAACGTGGGTTTGGACGCGGCCATTTTGATGAACCCCCAGGTGTGGGTGGCCTCCGGCCATGTGGGCGGCTTCTCCGACCCGCTGATGGACTGCAAGGAGTGCAAGGAGCGCTTCCGGGCGGACAAGGTCATCGAGGACTGGTGTCAGGAGAACAGCTTCGAGCTGGGACACAGCGTAGACGCCATGTCCCAGGCGGAGATGAAAGCCTTTATTGACGAGCACCAGATTGTCTGCCCCACCTGCGGCAAGTTCAACTGGACGGACATCCGGCAGTTCAACCTGATGTTCAAGACCTTCCAGGGGGTCACTGAGGACGCGAAAAATACCGTCTACCTCCGGCCCGAGACCGCCCAGGGCATTTTTACCAACTTCGTCAGCATCCAGCGCTCCACCCGCCGGAAGCTGCCCTTCGGCGTGTGCCAGATCGGCAAATCCTTCCGCAACGAGATTACCCCCGGCAATTTCATCTTCCGCACCCGGGAGTTTGAGCAGATGGAGCTGGAGTTCTTCTGCCAGCCGGGGACCGAGCTGGAGTGGTTCAAATACTGGAAGGACTTCTGCCACCAGTGGCTGCTGGACCTGGGCATCCAGGAGGAAAATCTCCGCCTGCGGGACCACGACCCCGAGGAGCTGAGCCACTACTCCAACGCCACCACCGACTTTG
>CAJUPG010000012.1 GCA_910588455.1 uncultured Oscillospiraceae bacterium | reverse complement strand
ACACCATCCAGGGCACCGCCGGAACCACCGAGGACATGATCAAATACAGCTGGAACTACGCCCTGCTGCTCTCCCAGGGGCCCAGCCGCCAGGCTCTGGTGCCCGCCCCCCTCCATGTGGGGATGGAACGGGGCATTCTGACCCGCTTTGAGGAGATCACCCGCACCCCCGCCGAGATTCAGGACAGCCTCATCAGCGTCATGAGCGACAAAATTTTAAATATCCCGGAGCTGGGAGAGGAGGGCCTGCTGCTGGCCCGTCCGGGCTTCAACGTGATCGGCACCGCCAACACCCGGGACAAGGGGGTAAACGAGATGTCCAGCGCCCTCAAGCGCCGCTTCAACTTCGAGACGGTCCGCCCGGTGGGGGACGTGAAGCTGGAAAAGCAGATTATCCTGCGGGAAGCCGGGGCGATGGCCCAAAACGCCGGAGTGGAGATGCCGCCGGACGAGGACGCGGCGGAGCTGCTGGCCGCCACCTTCCACGAGCTGCGGGAGGGGGTGTCCTCCCTGGGCCACCGGATCGACAAGCCCTCCGCCGTTATGAGCACCGCGGAGGCGGTATCTGTCTATTACCAGACCATGATGGGGGCTTACTACTACGGCAACGGGACCATAGATATCCGCGCCCTGGCCGCCAACCTCACCGGAGCCCTGGGCCAGGAGCCGGGGGAGGATCTGGAGCGGCTGCGGGGCTACTTCTCCACTGTGGTGCGGGACAAGGCGGAGAAGCTGGGCGGCGTCTGGAAGGACTACTATCAGGCCAGGAGCGCCCTGAAATGACCATACCCTTTGATTTGACCGCCCCCTGCCTCTACTTCCCCGTCCGGCACCACAGCCCCGCCTGCTCCCTCCACCTGGAGCGGACCCTGGAGGCCTACCGGCCCGACTGCGTTCTGGTGGAGGGGCCGGAGAACGCCAACCATCTGCTCCCCCTGCTCAAACGCCCGGAGGCCAGGCCGCCCCTGGCCCTCTACTACGCCCTCCGGGACGAAAAGGGCCTGCTGGGCGAGCCGGAGGAGGTCTATAAGTGCTACTACCCCTTCCTGGAGTGCTCCCCGGAGCTGGTGGCCCTGCGCTGGGCGGAGGGCGCCGGGGCGGAGGGCCGGTTCATCGACCTGTCCTACGGGCAGATTTTACGCGCCTGCGCCCAGGACCGGGGCCTGCGCCGTCCGGGGGAGCGCCGCTCCTACCAGGACGAGGGCCGCTTCAGCCACGGGGCGTTTCTGGAGCGCCTGTGCGAAAAGACCGGACTGCGTTCCTACAGCGAGTTCTGGGAGAAATATTTTGAGGTCAACGGCCTGACTATGGACACAGCGGACTTTGTCCATCAGATGCACACCTACTGCACCCTGGCCCGGGAGACTACCCCGCCCCAGGAGCTGGAGGAGGACGGCACCCTGGCCCGGGAGGCCCATATGGCTCAAGCCATCTCCGCCGCCTGCCAGACCCATAACCGGGTACTGGTGGTCACCGGCGGCTTTCACACCTGGGGCCTGCTCCACCCCGGTGAGGCCGCCCCGCCCCCGGAGCAGTTTCCCGACGGCACGGAGCAGGTCTACCCTATGGTCTACTCCATGGAGGCCGCCGACGCCCTCAGCGGCTACGCCAGCGGAATGCCCGCGCCGGGCTTTTACCACCGGGTCTGGGAGAAGCTCCATGGGGAGGACGCGGCCCAGGCTTATAGCCAGAGCGTACTGGAGCTGCTTGCCGCCGCGGGCCGGAAGCTGCGCCACAAGGGCGAGGCCCTGTCCGTGGCCGACGAGACCTGCGCCCTGGATATGGCCAGAGGGTTAGCACGGCTCCGGGGCAAGGCCCAGCCGGGTCTATACGAATTGCAGGACGGGGTCCTCAGCGCCTTCGTGAAGGGGGAGACCACCGCCGCCTCCTGCCTGCCCCTGGAGGTCCTGCGCTCCCTCACCACCGGGGACCAGGTGGGGGTGCTCCCCGGCGACGCGCTGATCCCTCCGCTGGCCTCGGACTTTCAGGCCCAGTGCGCCCGCCTGGGTCTGAGCCTGAAAACCGCCCAGCGCCAGCAGAGTACTTTGAGCATTTTCTCCTCCCCCAAGCACCGGGAGGTCAGCCGCTTTTTCCACCGGACCGTTTTTTTGGACTGCGGCTTTGCTATGTTAAGCAAGGGACCTGATTTGGTCAACCAGAAGAACCGCAGCCTGATTCGGGAACTGTGGGTCTGGCGCTGGAGCGGCAGCGTCATGGCCGCGCTGGTGGACCAGTCCGTGTCCGGCGGCACGGTGGAGGAGGCCTGCACCCTGCTGCTGGAGCGCAAAATGGCCCAGACCAGTCTGGTGGGAGAAGGGGCCAAGCTGCTGGTGAGCGGGTTTCTCATGGGCCTGGAGGACCGGAACGGGACGCTGCACGCCAAACTCCGGGAGCTGGCGGCGGGAGACGGAGACTTTTTCTCCCTGGCCCGGGCCTGCGGA
Source organism: uncultured Oscillospiraceae bacterium (assembly GCA_910588455.1). Lineage (GTDB taxonomy): Bacteria > Bacillota > Clostridia > Oscillospirales > Oscillospiraceae > Lawsonibacter. The sequence goes on along the minus strand of CAJUPG010000012.1, from coordinate 32,412 downwards.
CACCTGAACACCTTGCTGGAGATGGGCCGTCTCTACCAGCAGACCGATAACTATGATTACGCCGGCCTGCTGGACCAGTGCTTTGGCCGGGTGCTGACTTTGCTGCCCTCCATGGCGGCGGTGAAGGACGCCCAGTTCCTCGACTGCCTGTCTCTGACGACCCAGCTCTACCAGCTCTCCGGACGGCCCGCCTTTGCCTCCCGCCGCGCCGGTCTGCTCTCCGCTCTCAAGCGGATGCTGGCGGACCCGGACCTCCATCCGGGCCTGCACGGGGGTATTCTGGGCCTGCTCTACGGGGACGACCCGGCCTGGCGGGAGGAGATCGAGACTGCCTGCGGCGGCTACCTCCGGGGGACCCGGGAGCGGATGCTGCAATCCGCCGCCTTCCTGCGGGGCCTGTTTTCCACCGCGCGGGACCTGGTGCTGGTCAGCCGGGAATTTCTGCCTGCTCTGGACCACCTGCTCTCCCGGCTGGACGAGGAGGATTTTTTGGCCCTGCTGCCGGAGCTTCGCCTGGCGTTTCGCTACTTCACCCCCATGGAGGCTGCCCGCATTGCCCGGGAGGCGGCGGGGCTTCACGGGGTCGCGGTGGAGCAGCTGCGCCGTCCGGCGGGCCAGCCGGGGCAGTACGCCTATGGAGAAGCATTGGACGCATGGGCCGCTGCGCGGCTGTAAGGAGGTTTTGTTCCTATGACCCAAGGCGCGATTTTAGAGCGCTGGCGGCTGGTGCTGGGGGAACCGGCCCAGTCCGCCATGCCCCTGTCCGGCCGTCAGGCGTTGGAGATGGACCAGGTGCTGGACTTCCTCTACCGCCGGGAGGCCGGTCAGGATGAATACCAGGATACCGGCGGCACCGGGGAGAGCCAGCTGACCATTCCGGAGTGGCTCCACCGGGTCCGCACCCTGTTTCCCCAGAAAACGGCCCAGGTGCTGGAGCGCCATGCCCTGGACCGGTATCAGATGCAGGAATTGCTGACCGATCCGGAGATTCTGGAGCGCATGGAGCCCAATCAGGCCCTTCTGGAGACGATTTTGAGCCTGAAACCCCAGATGAGCGGCCCGGTGCTGGCGGTGGCCCGCCGGATCGCCGCCAGAGTTGCCGAGGAGCTGACACGAAGAATGCAGATGGATTTCCGCAAGTCCCTGCTGGGACGGCTGCGGCGGGATTTGAGCAGTCCGGTGCCCTCCATGCGCAATCTGGACGTGAAAAAGACCATCCGCCGGAACCTGAGCCACTACGATCTGGAGAACCGCCGTCTGGTGCTGGAGCGGGTGTATTTCAGCGGCCGGGTGAAGCGGTACAACCAGTGGCGCATTATCATGGCGGTGGACGAGAGCGGGTCCATGGCCGACGCGGTGATACACAGCGCCGTGATGGCGGGGATTTTCAGCCGTATGCCTATGGTGGACACCCGTCTGGTGATTTTCGATACCCAGGTGGTGGACCTGAGCGACCACGCCGGAGACCCGGTGGAAACGCTGATGAGCGTCCAGCTGGGGGGCGGCACCGACATCGCCGGGGCCATGAACTACTGCCAGTCCCTCATCACCACCCCCCACCGGACCATTGTGATTCTGGTGTCCGACCTGTGCGAGGGCGGTCCCGTCGCCAGCCTGTACAAGGTCTGCGGGGACATCCTGGAGAGCGGCGCAAAGCTCACCGCCCTCACCGCCCTGGACCGGAACGCCAACCCCATGTACAACCGCACCGTCGCCTCCGTGCTGGCGGGAATGGGCGCCTTTGTGGGCGCTCTGACCCCGGAGCAGCTGGGCAACTACATCGGCGCGATCATGCAGTAGGAGGGATTTGCTTTGTTTGCCGAACTGCACGCCGCCCTCCGGCAGGCGGACGAGGACTATTTGATTGGTCTGAGCAACAAGGGCACCGTAAAGCGGGCCAAAAAAGATTTGGAGGGGCTGACCCCCGCCGCCCAGGAGGTGGACCGGGCGGTCCAGGTCCGGCTGGGGGAGGAGGTCTGCACTGTCCGCGCCCCCCTGGGGGACAGTACCTGCACCTGCCCCGCGCCTGGAATGTGCCGCCACCGGATCGCCGCCATCCTGTGGCTGAAAGGGCAAATAACCAATGGGGATGCGCCGGCGGAGCAGACGGACTTCTCTGCGCTTTTGGAGATTCCGGTGGACCGGCTCCGCCGGGCGATGGGCGCAAAGGCGTTTCACGCTCTGGTCTTTCGCCTGGGCCGGGACGGCCTGCCGCCCATTCAGGAGGGGTCCATTGTCCAGGTGGAGCTGCCATGGGAAAACGCCGCGGTCAAGCTGCTGCTCCCTCTGGAGCACTCCGCCTGCACCTGCCGCAGCCGGGAGCTGTGCCGCCACAAGGCCGCGGCTCTGCTGGCCTATCAGCTTTGGAAAAAGCGGCACACCCTGGAGGAGCTGGCGGGCCAGGCCCCGCCGGGAGAGTCCCGCTGGGATCTGGAGCAGGCCGCCGCCGCCGCCCTGGCCGTGCGGGAGCTGACGGCGGAACTGCTGGACACGGGGCTGTCCCGGCTGTCCCCCTCCGCCCCGGACAGCGCCCGGCGGCTGTCCGCTCTGTGCCACACCGCCGCCCTGCCCCGGCTGGAAAACGGCCTGCGGTCCCTGGGCACTCTGCTGGAGCGGGCCTTGGACCGCAGCGCGGCCTTCCGGACGGAGGATTTACTCTTACGCCTGGCCCGGCTGGAGCATCTGGCCCGGAAGCTGGAGCAGGTCCAGGACGGGAACCAGATCCCGGAGCTGGCCGGGACCTTCCGGGAGGAGTACGCCGCCTGCCCGGCCCTGACCCTCACGCTGGTGGGGGAGCGGGCGTTCCATACAGACAGCGGCTACGCCGGGGTGGTCTACTACTTCTGGGAGCTGAAGCAGCGCCAGTGGTACACCTACACCTTTGCCCGGCCCACGTTCTACGACAAAAAGGACCGCCGGCGGCACAGCCACATCCCGGCCCCCTGGGGGCTGGACTGCCAGATGGACCAGCTCTACGGCCTGCGCCTCACTCTGGAGCGGGGCAGGGCCACACGGGACCGGCGGCTGTCCTCCTCCGAGGACTGCCGGGCCATGGCGGGGGACTCGCTTCAGCCCTGGGAGGCCCTGCCGGAGGAGGTCTGCTGGACGGATTTTGCCCAGCTCTTCCAGGCGCTGGAGCCTCACCTGCTGGAGGGCGCGGAGACGGACCGGACGGTCCTGGTCCGGCCCAGACGGTGGGTCCCCCGGAAATTCGACAAAACCGCCCAGCTCTTCCGGATGCTCCTGCTGGATGGGGAGGGCCGGGTCCTGCCCCTGGAGGTGCGCTACAGCGCCCAGTCCAAAGCGCTGGTGGAGCTTTTGGAAAAAATCGCCCAAAAGCCCCGGGAGAACACCGCTTTTCTGGGCCTGCTCCGGCTGGAGGGGGAGGGGCTTACGCTCTATCCCATTGAATTTTATTCCGATTGGGGGTGTGCGGGATGAAGGCACTGTTGGACGAGGGCTTATTGGTGCTGTCCGACCTGCTGCAAAGCGGCGCGGGGACCTGCCACCCGGAGACGGCGGAGCGGTTACACGAGCTCTCCCGGGACTGGGAGGCCAGCGGCCTGCACACCGGGGCCAGGCGGCTGGACGAAATCGCCCAGGTCCTGGAGGACCGCCGCCACGGCGGCACGGCGGACCCGCTGGCGCTGATGGCGCTGGTAGGCGACGCCGCCCGGTATACCCAATTCTGCCAGCAAAAATACTGCCTGGACACGGCCGGACGGCGTTTGTGCCAGACAGGACAAGCATATGAGGAGGAAGCGCAATGAGACAACTACACGCACAGCCCAGCAGCCGTTTGGTGCGGCAGCTGACCGACGCCGGTTTCATTCAGGAGAACATCGACTGGATGCAGGACTATCTGGACCCGGCGGGGAAGGACGACACGGGATTGCTGGAGCAGGCCCGGCGGCAGGACCCCATGACCCTGCTTCCGGAGCAGCGGCGGCACTGCTCCAATCTGCTCAAGGGACTGATCACCCAGGAGAACGTGGACCTGCGGAAGCGGACGGCGAAAGCCTTTTACGCGGTGTTCGGCACGGACCTGAGCGGGGAGGCCATCATGCAGGCCTGTCCATGGAACAACCTGTCCAACCAGCTTATCAGCCTGGGCAGCGCACTCGACCCCGCCGCCGCCCTGGCCCTGTACGCCAATGCGTGGCAGGGCGCGTCGAACCTGCGGGAATATCTGCTCAAGGCCAAGCCGGAGGAGATCGAAAAGGCCCTGGAGCTGTGCGGCGGCCCCCAGGACCCGGCCCGGACCGTGCTGGCCTGCCTGTGGCTCAACCAGAAGGGGCCCGCCGCCAAGGGTCTGCTGAAAGCCCTGTTGGGGGGACAGGACGGCCACCGGTGGGCGGTGGAGGCGGTCCAGGAGGGGGTCATTGCCCTGCTGCCCCGGATGGCCCCCAACCTGCTGTCCGGCGATTTACAGCAGCTCTCCGGCTACATCCGCCGGGGAGAGGCCGCGCCCCTGCCGAAGCTGACTGGCAAGGTCTCGAACCTCTATACCAGCCTGCCCGGCGCCTTTGGCGGGATGTGCTTTCTGGCTATGGAGGCCGCCCCGGAGCTGCAAGCGGCCTTTTTGGTCTGCGCCTCCGCCCAGCCGGCCCAGGCCCTGCGCTATGCCGTGGAGCTGGCCAAGCCCATGCGCTTCCGGGCCAAGGTCCCCTGGCTGGTGCAGCATACCGATTTCTTTGCCGTACTCAATTATCTGTGTACCTCCTCCTACCGCAAGCTGGCGGTGAACCTGGCCAAGGACTACCCGGCGGAGTTCGAGCGTATTTTGAAGCAGATGCGGCCGCTCAAGCGGTCCGCCCCCGTCGCTGTCGTCTATCAGGAGGCCCAGCCGGAGCGCTTCCGGGCGATCTATGAGCAGGCACGCCCCAACACCCAGGCCATGATTGTCAATGAGCTGTCCACCGCTTCGTCTGACCCGGCGAAAATCAGTCACTTTCTCTGTACCGGGGAGGGCCTCGATACGCTGGTTCCCGGCCACATCCTGGCCAGCGGACTCGCCAACCGGTGCAGCTACAACTGTCTGAGCAACTACGCCCAGGAGTACGGCCTGGACGATTTTATGGTCCGCTGCTTGATCGTAACCGCTACGTCCAGCGTCCCCTCTCTTGTCGCCTACGGCTGGGACCATGCCGAGAAATCCAAGGAGCAGGAGGGGATGGACTATCTTCTGGAGCGGATGCACTGCATGGGGCTGTCCGCGGTGAACTGTCTGGCTGTCGCATCCCTGATTTATAGTAACTATACCTATCAGTCTGAGAAGCAAAAGCGCATTGAGAAGGAGGCCATGTCCTGGCTGCTGGCCCAGCCGGAGGGGACCGTGGAGGAGTGCCTGACCGGCGAGGTCTTTACCCGGAGTACCGCCGCCCGCGCCCTGAACGCCAGACGGGATTTCGACGGTCTGCTGGAGCTGGCCAAGGACAGCTCCAAGCAGGTGCGGCTTCTGGTGGCGGACCTGTTCGCCGCCCACCCCACAAAGGAGGGTCCGGAGGCGGCCCTGAAGCTGCTGGAGGGCAAAAAGGCCAGCCAGCGGGATACGGGGCTTGTCATCATCAACAAGCTGGACCAGCAGGCCCACCTGCACGGGCTGTTTTCTCAAAAATACCGCCCGGAGCTGGAAGCGGCTCTGGCGAAGGAGAAGAGCGCCAGTATTGCCTCCTGGCTCAAGCGGCTGCTGGGCGTCAAGGACGAGGAGGGGGAAGCGGTGGTGGTCAAGACCATTACAGGGGACCCGGTGGCCCTGGCCCTGAAGGGGGGCAAAAAGCGCAAGGTCCAGTGGGTGCTGGACGCGGTCCCCGTCCCCCGGGAGGAGGACCGGTTTGCCGCCGTGATGGTGAGCTGCATGAACAACGACCTGCCCGCCGCCCGATCCCTGGCCAAGCCCTTGGACCAAAAAGAACTAACCGCTTACGCCCACGGGGTATTCAACCTGTGGCTGGACCAGAAGGCCCCCTCCAAGCAGAAGTGGGTGCTCACCTTCGCGTCCCTGTTCGGGGGCCGGGAGATGGTGGACGCCCTCAAGCGGCAGATCACCCAGTGGCCCCAGGAGGCCCGCGGCGCCATCGCCTGCGACGGCGTGATGGCCCTGGCCCTCAGTCCGGAGCCGGAGGCGCTGCTTACGGTGGACAGTATGTCCCGGAAATTCAAGTTCAAGCAGGTCAAGGCCGCCGCCGGACGTGCCCTGGACTACGCGGCAAAGGAGCTGGGCCTCACCCCGGAGGAGCTGGCGGACCGGATCGTCCCGGACCTGGGGCTGGACCAGCGGGGGCACCGGACCTTCGACTATGGGCCGCGGCAGTTTGACGTGTCCCTCTCCCCGGCCCTGGAGCTGGAGGTGCGCACGGCGGAGGGGAAAAAGCTCAAGACCATGCCCGCCCCCGGCAAGCAGGACGACCCGGAGCTGGCGGCGGAGTCCTCCGCCCAGTTCAAGGCCCTGAAAAAGCAGATTAAGGCCACCATAACCACCCAGACCCTCCGGCTGGAGCAGGCCCTGTCCACCGGACGGACCTGGACCGGCGCAGGCTGGCAGGACCTGTTTGTCAAAAAGCCGGTGATGCGGCAGTTTGCGGTGGGGCTGATCTGGGGCGTGTACGAGGACGGAGAAAGCACCCATACCGCCGCCTTCCGCTATCTGGAGGACGGGAGTCTGAACACGGCGGACGAGGAGGAATACGAGCTGTCCGAGACGGCGCGGGTGGGTCTGCTCCATCCGGTGGAGCTGACCCCGGAGGAGTTGTCCGCCTGGAAGGAGCAGCTGGAGGACTACGAAATCAAGCAGCCCTTCCCCCAGCTGGAGCGGCCTGTGTACCGGCCGGACCCGGCCCAAAGCGAAGCGACTTCCCTGGAGCTGTTCGGGGGCGTGGTGCTCAACGGCCTGTCCCTGTCGGGGAAGCTGTTGGGCCAGGGCTGGTTCCGGGGCAGCGTCCAGGACGCGGGGGTCTATTATGATTTCTACCGGGAGGACGGCCCGGTGGGCGTGGAGCTGAATTTCTCCGGTATGTGGGTCGGCGGCGAGGACGAGGAGGTGGAGGTCCAGGACGTGCAGTTCTACCGGGCGGGGAGCGTCAAGCGGGGCAGCTACGTCTACGACGAGCCCAAGGGCGACCGGCTCCTCCGGCTGGGGGAGGTATCTCCCCGGCTGTACAGTGAGATCGTGTATCAGATCAAAAAAGCGACCGCCTCCAGTACCGAGACAAGACCGGACTGGAAGGCCCGGAAATAAGAAAAAAACTCCGCTGGCAGTCTGCCAGCGGAGTTTTTTCATTCGACAGTCAGCGGATAGAGGGCCTGCACCGCAAGAGGGCTTTCCTCTCCTTTCCACCGGACCTCCACCTTGATCACATAGCTGCCCGGACCTGGTTCAAACACCATCCGGTCAATGCGGGTAACACGGCGGTAGTTCAGGTAGTGAAAGCACGCCTGCCTGATTTGGCCGGAATCCTCCAGTTCTTTCAAATCCAAATAGGAACTGCTTCGCCGCCCTCTGAAAGAATTAAGAGGAAGGGATCAGTCCGGCGGGCCAGCGCCTCCTCCAGCGCCTGCTGGAGCTGCGATTCGGCACGGTGCCACATCCCCGCCTGGGCGCACTGGGCCTGGGTCATACCGTCGCTGATCAGAGTCATGCGGCACTGCCGGGCCACCCGGCCCATGCTCACACCCACCGCCATGGTCAGCAGGTCCTCTCCGGTCTGGCGGGTCTGTACCCGCCGTTCCAGCTCCTGCTGCCCCTGGTCCATGCCCATATAATCCAAAATCTTTGGATGGGGCCCCACTCCTTCCGAGCAGGCGGCCAGCAGAAGCAGCTCACCACCCTGGGGAAGCACACTGGCCGGCCCGTAGGCCGCTTTGCCGCACTGCCAGAAATCCATATGAATCGGATAAGCGCAGGTCAGCACTACGTCGGGCCGCTGGCGCAGGGGGATACCATAAATTTGCCGGGCGTGGGAGACCGCCTGGCGCTGGGCCTGGACATAGTGACCGGCAGATACGTGGCACAGCTGCATATTTTCGTCCAGAACGGTGTTGACGATGTAGTCCAGGCCAATCTGCTCCGTCCATTTTTCCACCGCCAGCCGGGTGGGAGCCTCCACCATGCCAAGCAGGACTTCATTCCGCAGGCCCTGCATTACGTGGAATTCCGATACAATATCCGCCGCCGTGATGCCGGGGTACAGGATTTTTGCGCCGCCGCTCCAGCCCATGCAGCCGTGGGGGACTACGCTGCCGATTCCGATGCGTACGTCCGCCTCCATGGCGGGGGCGAACACCCGGATGGGGGTCCCCAGCTCGCTGCTGCCCACCTGGACCAGTTGGTCCGGGTTTTCAAATTCACTGTTGTATACCCGGTAGCGGTCGAAAATGTCCTGGCCCAGCTTGGAGACCATCTCCTCTTGGGTCATGTACCGGTGACTGCCCAGGGCCATCACAATGAAGATGTTCTCCCGGGGGACCCCCGCCCCCTCAATGCGGGGCAGAAGCTCCCGCAAAATGAGAGGGACCGGAGTCATCCGGGTGTTGTCGTCGCTGATAATGCAGACCTTCTGTCCCGGCCGGACCACCTGTTCAATGGGCGGGGCCCCCACCGGATGGTCCAGGGCGGCGCGGACGGCGGCGGCCGGGTCCTCCGGACGGTGCGCCGGACGCAGCGCGGCGTACTGGAAGCGCACCCCCTCCGGCACGGTGACTTCATACCGGTTGGGGCCGCAGCGCAGAGAAACTGTTCTGTGTTCCATCGATGCGCAGCCCTCAGCCCATGGCCTCAAAGATCCTGCCAAGCCCCATGGAGATGGGCTCCACATAGGTAATCAGCAGCAGGCAGAACAGCATAGCGGCAATAAAGGGAATGGCGGCCTTGGAAATTTTTTCGATCTTCAGATCGGCCACCGACGCGGCGACGAACAGGTTGACGCCGTAGGGAGGGGTCACAAAGCCGATGGCCAGGGCGACCGTCATAACGATGCCGAAGTGGACGGGGCTCATACCCATCCCGGTGACCACCGGCAGGAACACGGGGGTCAGGATCAGGCAGGAGGAGATGTTGTCCACAAACAGGCCGAAAATCAGCAGTACAACGATCATCACCAGCAGAAGCATCCAGTCCGCGGAGATGGCGGACATCATAGCGGCGGCAATCTTGTTGGGGATCTGCTCGATGGTCAGATAGGATGCGAAGGCCATGGAGAAGCCCAGGGCCAGGCCGGTCAGACCGTTCAGGTCGGCGGTGGCCTTCAGCGCGTCAATCCAAATCTGCCAGGTCAGTTCCTTATACACGAACACGCCCACCACCAGGGAATAGACAGTGGCCACAACAGCGGCCTCCGTGGGGGTGAAGAAGCTGCCATAGATGCCGCCCAGGATAATAACAGGGGCCATCAGCGCCCAGAAGGAGTCCTTGAAGGTGCTCCACAGGCCGGGCTGCTCCTTGGCCTCGGCAGATGTCATGCCCTTGTAGCCCCGCTTTCTGGAGATCACATAGCATACAAGCATGAGGGCCACGCCGATCAGGATTCCGGGGATCAGGCCGGCGGTGAACATATCGCCCACCGACGCGCCGGCCGCGACGGCGTAGATCACGAAGGGGATGCTGGGAGGGATGATAACGCCGATGGTGCCCGCCGTGGCGGTCAGGCCGGTGGCGAAGCCCTTGTCATAGCCGCGCTTTTCCATCTCAGGGATCATGATGGAGCCCATCGCGGTGACGGTGGCGGGGCCGGAACCGGAGATGGCGGCGAAGAACATACAGCCGATAATGGTAGCCATGCCCAGGCCGCCGGTGAGCTTTGCCACCAGGGCGTCCGCCATATTCACAATGCGCCGGGCGATGCCGCCCAGAGCCATCAGGTTTCCAGCCAGCATGAAGAAGGGGATCGCCAGCAAAGTAAAGGAGTCCAGACCAGTGAAGGCCTTCTGGGCAATCATGGTAAGAGAGATGTCACTGAAAAACACCATCGTCACGGAGGTGGCCACGCCCAGGGAGACCCCGATGGGGACACTGAGCATCACCAGGACGAAAAAGATGCCAAACAATACCGCTATATTCATTCTGCCGCCTCCTTCTTTTGCAGGAACTGGTCCTTGACCGTACGCTCAACGATCCGGATGCACATCAGGAACATCCCCACCGGAATGGACATATAGCAGAACTGCATGGGGATTTTCAGCGCGGAGGATTTTTGTCCAAAGGACGCGATGGTATTCACTACGCCCATACCCTGATAGATCACGAAAATGCCAAAGCCCATCCAGACAAGCACAACTAAAATCTCCAGAATCTGCTGGGCCTTGGCGGGCAGCCGGTCCTTCAGCATGGTGATGCGCAGATGGGTCCCGTTGCGGGCGGCGTAGCTGACCCCCAGCCAGGTCTGCCACACGTACAGATACCGGGCCAGCTCCTCCGACCAGGACAGAGAATTGTTGAACACGCGGCGCATGACCACCTGGACAAAGACCAGGGCCACGCTGACCATGAGGGAATACACCAGAACATATTCCTCCAAATGGTCCCAGATTTTGTATAAGGTTTGTTTCATTTCTTAACTCCCATCCTACGTAAACAAGTTTCACGGTAAAAAACGCCGGGGGACGGCCCGGAGCGGCGGGATTTCGCCGCCCTGAACGCTGTCCCCCGGCAGAGTTATGCGGTCAAATGGACGCTGCGGGCTCAGTTGTCCCGGATGGCAACGGCCATCTCATAGATCTCGGGGTCGATGTCGCCCTTGAACTGATCCCACACGCTGCTGGTGGCCTCGCGCATACGGTCCACCTCGGCGGAGTCCATGCTGTTGAAGGCGACGCCCTCAGCTTCCATAGTCTCCTGGAGGGAGGCCTCCATCTCTGTGTTCAGCCGGCGCTGGTTCTCCATAGCGTACACGGAGCCGTCCCGGACCACTTCCTGGAGGTCCTCCGGCAGAGACTTCCAGAAAGCCTCAGACACCACGATGGCGTTGGGCGCGTAGATCTGACCGGTGAAGGTGTAGTAGGGCTGCACCTCATACAGCTTGGCGGTGTAGGTCAGCACAACGCCGTTGTCCTGGCCGTCCACGGTTTTCTGCTGCAGGCCGGTGTAGAGCTCGCCGAAGGCCATGGGAGTGGGGTTGCAGCCCAGGGCGGTGTAAGTGGCGATGTTCACAGGGGACTCCATCACGCGGATTTTCAGACCCTTCAGGTCCTCCAGGGTGTTGATGGGCTTCACTCCGTTGGAGATGTTGCGGAAGGCGTTCTCGCCGTAAGCCAGCAGGCGCATTCCCACCTGGGGCAGATTCTCCGCCAGCTTGGTGCCGAAGTCGCCGTCCAGCTCGGCGTAGGCTTCGTCCTTGTCTTCAAACAGGAAGGGGAAGTCGCACACAGCGTAGTTGGGCTCGAAGTTGGCCAGGGTGGACATGGGGCCGAAGGAGGCCTGCACGGTGTTCAGCTGGAGGCCCTCATAGAGATCCCGGTCGCCGCCCAGAACGGAGTTGTTCTGCACATCTACCTGAATGCGGCCGTTGGAGTGCTCCTCAATATAGGGCTTGAAATACTCCAGCAGGGCGATGCCGGAGGCGGAATCGTCCTGAATGGTGGAGCCGATTACCAGCTTGAACTCGGCGGTTCCGGAGGGGGCGGCAGGGGTGCTGGTGCTGGGGGTGGAGGTGCTGGGCGCGGGGGTGCTGGAACTGGGCTTCCCGTTTTCGCCGCAGGCGGCCAGGCCCAGGACCATGACCAGGGCGAGGGTGGCAGCAAGGATCTTTTTCATATATTTTGTTCCTCCTTCGTTTTTTACAGTTTTGATTTCGCAGACCATTCGTCCACGGTCAGCGCGAACACAGCAGTAGACGTTACCCGATCGGCCGGGAACTCCCACTCCCTCCCGGTCAGATGCCGCATGATAGCGTTAAAGCCGCGGACCTTCTCTGCCGGGTCTGTTAAGGTACGCACCGTTCCGGTGCCCATAATGCTGCGGAAGAAATAACTGTGGGTGCAGGCGGTATCGCTGGACTTAAGCCGGTGATCGCAGTCCATGGCGAAGGCCGCCGGCCTTTCCTGGGCAAAGGCCGCTCCCTTACGCCCGTCCGGGGTGGAGTGGAAATAGAGAGTCAGCTTTTCTCCCTCCAACTCGTAGCCGAAATTAACCGGGAACACGAACAGTCCCTGGCTGTCCTGGGCCGAGAGGTGCAGAATCTGGCAGGCATTCAAAATGTCCCGCTTGTCTGCCAGGGCTGTAACTTCCCGATCTGCTCTGCGCATAATATGATTCCCTACCTTTCCTGTTACATCCTGTTTCCAGAGCCGCATTCGCAAAAAGTATGGTACAAATGCCGTTTTCGCACATAAATAGACAGAATACCGTGCTCTGTATACAATGGATTCGCAAAAATCTTTCCCTCTGCAGATGGAAACGATGGGGTTATACTACCACAAAGAGTCCGCCGGTGTCAACTGCTTTTTTGCACAATAGATACATTTTGACAAAAAATTTATATTTTTTCCGACAAGGTTGACAAAAGCACTTCAGGCCTGTATAATGGACTTGCCGTTTTTGTATACAGAGTACAATCATTCGTCTGCAATTTAACAGTAAGGAGATTGACGCGATATGCGTACCCATGATTTTTATGAAGAGACCCTTGCCTTAACCAAAGAATTGGTCGCCATCCCCAGCCTGAACAATTCCGACGGCGAACGGACCATCGCCCTGCACATGGCCGAATGGCTGCGGAAGCTGCCCTATTTTGCGGCCCATCCCAACCAGGTCATTGTGTCCCCCCTGAAAAACGACCCCTGGAACCGGGTCAACACCATCGCCATCGCCTTTGGAGAGAAAAGCGACAGCAAGCGCACCATTATCCTGCACGGCCACTGCGACACCGTCTGGGTGGACGACTACGGACCCATCAAGGAGTACGCCTTTGACTGCGACGCTCTGCCGGAGAAGATCAAGGCCATCACCGAAAATCCCGAGGTGCTGGCGGACATTGCCTCCGGGGAGTGGCTCTTTGGCCGGGGCGCCTCCGATATGAAATGCGGCGACGCGGTGAACCTGTCCCTGATGAAATATTTCACCGAGCATTTGGACTGCTTCGACGGCAACCTGATTTTTATGACCAACCCGGTGGAGGAGAACCAGCACACCGGCATCATTGACTCCCTGGACGTGCTGGAGCAGCTGCGGGACCAGTACGGTCTGGAGTACAAGATGGCCATGAACACCGATTTCATTTCCCCTGCCTTCCCCGGCGACACCGCCCACTACTTCCACGCCGGCGCGGTGGGCAAAATTCTCCCCTGCTTCTATATTATCGGCAAGCCCACCCACGCCGGCCAGAGCTATGAGGGCTTCAGCGCTTCCATGGCGGCGGCGGAGATTGTGCGGAATATGGACCTGCGGGCGGAGTTCTGCGACGTGTACAACAACGAGTACACCATGCCCCCCACGGTGCTGAAGCTGAAGGACCTGAAGCCCGCCTACGACGTACAGACCACCTTTGAGGCGTTTGTCTACTTCAACTATTTTATCCACAATATGGAGATGGACGACATTTTCAAGCGCCTGAAGGGCGTCGCCCAGGAGGCCATGGACTATGTGAACCGGTACACCGACCAGCAGTATAAGCTCTACTGCGCGAAAACCGGGGATCAGTACCGGCCCGTCCATTACGACACCCAGGTGCTGGACTACAGCCAGCTCTATCAGCAGGCCAAGTCCATAAAGCCCGATGTGGATCAGGAGATCGACGAAATTACCAGCAAGGCGATGGCCGCGAACCTGGACCGCCGGGAGCTCACCCTCCAGATTGTGCAGCATCTGGCCGCCGTATGCAATATCCTCACCCCCACGGTTGTGGTATTCCTGGCCCCCCCCTACTGCCCCCGAAACACCCTGAAGCGGGAGATTCCCCAGGAGCGGGAGATTCTGGACGAGGTGACCCAGTTGCTGGGCGAGCTGGGCCAGGAGCTGGGGGAGGAACTGAAAATGATGCAGTTCTTCCCGGTGCTCACCGACAGCAGCTATCTGAAGCTGGACGATACGGACGCCTCTGTGGACACTCTGGTCAACAACCTGCCCAACATGAAGGGCTTCTACAATGTGCCGGTGGACCAGATTAAGCGGCTGAATATTCCCGCCCTCAACTTCGGCTGCCACGGCAAGGACGCCCATAAATGGACCGAGCGGGTTCATAAAGAGTATACCTTCCGAAAACTGCCCTATATCATGCTGAAAACCCTTGAAAAATATTTGATTCAGTGATAGAATAAAAGATACAGAGCTCTTCTGTGTCCTGGAAACGCAGCCAGGCCTTATAGCAATCGGGCCTTGGAGCAGATACCCGGCAGGCCCCCGCCTGTCGGGTATCTCTGCCTTTCGTATAGGAAATATAGTCAATGAGGTGGTCGCTTTGCCCCTGGCGCCCGTGAAAAAACATGCGACGTTATCGGATCAGGCCTATCAGATTATCCGAAACGCCATCGTCATCAATGAATTAAAGCCCCAGGAGCCTTTGATTGAGGAGCGGCTGTCCGAGACCCTGTCCATCAGCCGCACCCCGCTGCGCACCGCCCTGCACCGCCTGGTGGACGAGGGACTGGTGGAGGTGAGCGGTAAAAATCTTGTGGTCAGCCGCATGACCCAGGCCGATGTGGCGGCGGTACAGTCCGTGCGCCTGCGTCTGGAGCTTCTTGTCATGGAGGAGCTGCAAAACTGCGTCACCCCCGCGCTGCTCACCAAGCTGCGCACCACCATTCAAAGGCAGGCCCAGCTCTCCATGGATACGGCGGAGGATTTTGTACAGTATATTCATTTGGACTGCCAGTTCCATACCACCCTGGCCCAAGCCACCGGAAACAAATACCTCCACGATCTGGTGGGGCGGATCAACACCCACTCCAACCGCTGCCTGATGCTTTCCACCACCCTGCACGCCTCCCGCTCCCCGGCTATCCAGGAGCATACCGCTATTCTCACCGCCCTGGAGCGGGAGGACTATCCCCAGGCGGTCCAGGCCATGCAGGACCACATTACCGCAGTAAGCCGGCGCTTCATTTCCATTTCAATCCCCTGACAGGAATCTATCCCTGCACATCCCCCGCCCCGGAGGTGGTCCCTTGAACCTTAAAACCTTCTATATCAATCAAAGCCGCATCCGGTATCAGGAGGCTGTGCCCGATGACGGGCCCTTCGAAAAGTGCTATCTGATCGAAAATCCCCTGTGCGAAGATATTGTGGCCATTCCGGACGGGTGCATTGATTTGCAGTTCACCTGGACGGACCAGGTTTGCCGGGGCTATGTGTGCGGAAGCTTTTTGCAGGGCCGGCGCTCTTTGACCAGCACCTACGAGCGCTGCTTCGGTCTGAAGCTGCACCCGGGGGTGCTGTTCGCGTTTTTGCAGTGCAACCGGGTGGACTCCCTGATGGACAGCCGGGTTCCCCTGGAAAATTTTCTGGACATCCGCCGTCTGGAGGAGGAGCTGGCCCCCCAGACCCAGTTCTCCGACCTGATCGAAACGGCCCTGCGTTTTTTCCGGGATCAGAGCATCTTTCCCGCCCACGCCATCGCGGGCCATGCGGACCACTTCATCCGGAAAAATATGGGGGCGGTCCGGGTGTCGGAGCTGATCCAATCCCTGGGCTACAGCCACCGCTATGTCAACAACGTGTTTAAAAATCACTTCGGCGTATCGGTCAAGAAGTACGCGGATATTATCCGGGCCCAGGCCGCCATTGACTATTTGGGGTCCTCCGATATTATGGACGTCATTGTGGACCTGGGCTACTATGACCAGGCCCACTTTATCCGGGACTTCAAGCAGTATACCTCTATGACGCCCAACGCCTTTCTGGTGCAGATTCAGAAAAACGCCGGCCTTATTATTGTATAATGCGCAGACGGCCCCGCCCGGGTTTTGGGCGGGGCCGTTTTTTCGCTGAAAAATAGACCACTTTTTACAATCCTGCAAGGGGCTTCTTTGGTACAATGTATCTAAACTAGTAATGTATACGGAATACAAGAGTCCACAAAATCTCCAATCAGAAAGGAAGCGCTTATTATGACACAGAACGAGAGACTGCAAAACCTGATGCCCCCCATGGCGCTGCACGCGGACACCACCCCCTGCGTGGTCCGCGGCGAGGGCAGTTACCTGTACACCGAGGATGGCCGGAAGATCTTGGACTTTGCCTCCGGCATTGCCTGCAACGCCCTGGGCCACTGCCATCCGAAGGTCATTGAGGCGGCGGAGAAGCAGCTGCACACCCTTATCCACGCCGGACACAACATCCTCTACTACGAGCCCTACACCACCCTGGTGGAGAAGCTGGTGGAAAAGACCGGCGGAAAATATAAGCTGTACTTCTCCAACGCCGGCGCGGAGGCCAACGAGGGCGCCATGAAGCTGGCCAAGTATGCCACCCAGCGTCCCGTTATCATCTCCATGAAGAACGCCTTCCACGGCCGGACTATGGCCACCGCCACCATCACCACCTCCAACGCCGCTTACCGCAAGAACTACGAGCCCATGATGCCCAGCGTGTACTTTGCCGAGTACCCCTACCTGTTCCGGACCCCCTACAAGATGGAGGACGGCAAGTGCCCCAAGGAGTACATGACCCAGTTTGACGACATCTTCAAGAAGATCGTGGACCCGTCCATGGTGGCCGGTATCATCATGGAGCCCATCCAGGGCGAGGGCGGCTATGTGGTTCCCCCTGTGGAATGGCTGAAGTATGTGCGCGAAATCTGCGACAAGCACGGCATCCTGCTGATCTTCGACGAGGTCCAGTCCGGCTTCGGCCGCACCGGCGAGCTGTTCGCCTGGCAGACCCTGGGCGTGGAGCCTGATATCTTCACCTCCGCCAAGGCCATCGCCGGCGGCCTGCCTCTGAGCGCCGTATTTGGCAAGAACGAGATCATGGACAAGTGGCTCAAGGGCGCCCACGGCGGCACCTTCGGCGGCAACCCCGTATCCTGCGCGGCCTCTCTGGCGGTGCTGGAGGAGCTGTATGAGGGCGGCGTGCTGGAGAACTGCCGGAAGATGGGCGAGGTTGTCCGGACCAAGCTGAACGCCCTGAAGGACAAGTACTCTGTGATCGGCGACGTGCGCGGCGTGGGCCTGATGAACGCCATGGAGTTTGTGAAGCCCGAGGACAACGCCCCCGACGGAGCGCTGTGCGCCGCCGTTCAGGCGGAGGCCCTGAAGCGGAACCTGCTGCTGCTCAACTGCGGCGCGGACCACAACAACGTGCGCCTGATTCCCCCGCTGAACGTGGACGAGGCCACCCTGGACATCGCGTTCCAGATCATTGACGAGTCGATCGCCGCTGCTCTGAAGGCATAAAATATCTATAAGTTTAGGAGGTAGTCGCAGTGGATACCCAGGAATATTTGAATGAATTAGTGGCCAACGCCCGGGCCGCCCAGCAGGCCTTTGCCCAGCTGTCCCAGGAGGACGTGGACAAGGCCGTGCGGGCCATCGGCAAGGCCGTGTATGACAATGCGGACGAGCTGGCCAATATGGCCGTGGAAGAGACCCGGATGGGCCGGGTGGACAGCAAGATTGCCAAGTGCCGCAACAAGTCCAAAAGCGTCTGGTGGCGGATGAAGGACAAGAAGAGCCGCGGCATCATTGAGCGGGACGAGGTCAACGGCATCATGAAGGTGGCCAAGCCCATCGGCGTGGTGGGCTGCGTCACCGCCACCACCAACCCGGTGATTAACCCCATGCACAACTCCATGTGCTCCCTGAAATGCGGCAACGCCGTGATCATCTGCCCCCATCCCCGGGCCAAAAAAGTGGGCCTGCGGACGGTGGAGCTGATGAACAAGGCCCTGGACGAGCTGGGTATGCCCAAGAACCTGATCCAGATTATCCCCGAGCCCACCATGGAGCTGTCCGCCGGCCTGATGCGCTCTGTGGATCTGTGCATCTGCACCGGAGGCCCCGCCCTGGTGAAAACCGCCTATTCCTCCGGCAAGCCCGTCTACGGCGTGGGCCAGGGCAACGTCCAGGTTCTGGTGGACCGGGACGTGGACTATGACGAGGTGGCCAAGATGGTCATCGCCGGCCGTACCTTTGACAACGGCGTGCTGTGCACCTGTGAGCAGAACGTAATCTGCCCCCGGGACAAGGCCGATGAAATGATTGCCGCCCTCAAAAACAACGGTGCGTACTATGTGGGCGCCCAGGAGGATGCGGACAAGGTCCGGGAGAGCGCCTTCCCTGACGGGGTGTTCAACAAGGAGTGGACCGGCACCACAGTGCAGCAGATGGCGGACCTGGCCGGTTTGACCGGCGTGCCCGCCGACGCCAAGGTGATCGTATGCTGCACCAAGGGCTATGCCAAGGACGAGGTGCTGGCCAAGGAGAAGCTGTTCCCCATGCTGGCGCTGTTCCTGTACGACAGCTGGGACGAGTGTATGGAGATCGCCCGGGCCAACCTGGCCATGGAGGGCATGGGCCACAGCGTTGTGATCCACTCCAATACCACCGAGCACATTGAGGCCGTACCCAACGTGGTCAACGTTTCCCGCTATGCGGTCAATCAGGTGGGCGGCACCGCTCTGGGCGGCGCGATGGATAACGGCCTGAATCCCACCACCACCCTGGGCTGCGGCACCTGGGGCAACAACATCATCAGCGAGAACCTGTGGTACACCCATCTGATGAACGTGAGCCGCATTTCCTACAAGGTCCCGGGTATGTACGTCCCCTCCGACGAGGAAATCTGGGCCTGATTCCCCTCACCAAACCTCTCTCTCTTCATATAGCTGACAGCTCCCCGCCGCCACTTGACGGCGAGGAGCTGTTGGTATATCCTTACCTTAAACAAGATACCAGGAGGAGTTACTATGATACAGGAATACCGCGATAAATTTGTCACGCCGGAGCAGGCCGCCGCCAAGGCGGTGCGCTCCGGGGACTGGGTGGATTACGGCTTTGGGGCCGGGTTTCCGGAGCTGCTGGACCGAGCTCTGGCAGGACGGAAAGAGGAACTGAAGGACGTTAAAATTCGGGGCGGTCTGGTGATCCGGCCCCGGATCGAGGTGGTGGAGCAGGACCCGGAGCAGAGCGCCTTTACCTATTACAGCTGGCACATCGGCGACTATGAGCGCAAGCTGCAAAGCCGGGGCCTGGTAAAATTTCTGCCGGTGATGCTGCGCTCCCTGCCGGAGCTGTACCGGCGGCACATCCGGGTGGATGTGGCCTTTGTGCCGGTCTCCAGGCCCGATGAACAGGGCTACTGCGGCCTGGGCATCGGCAATTACGCCTGGCGGACCATCTTTGAAAATGCCCGCACGGTGGTGTTTGAGATCAACGAGCGGCTGCCCCGGCTCCAGGGGGTGGACGGCTCCCACCGGGTCCATCTGTCGGAAGCGGACTACATTGTGGAGGGGGAGCACGAGCCCCTGCCGGTGCGCAATTACAAGGAGGCGTCGGAAACTGACCGGAAGATCGCCCGGCTGGTGGTGGCGGAGATTCCCGACGGGGCGGTGCTGTCCCTGGGGGTGGGGGGCGTGCCCTTCACCGTGGCCAATATGATTGCCCAGTCGGATTTAAAGGACATCGGCTGTCACACCGGCACCATCAGCGACGCGTTTCTGGCCCTGCACCGGGCGGGGAAGCTGACCAACGCCCGGAAAGAGCTGGACGCGGGGCTGTCCACCTGGAATCTGGCGATGGGTTCCCAGGAGCTGTATGACTGGCTGGACGCGGAGCCCCAGCTCTTCCACCCGGGGGACCTGGACTATGTCCACAATCCCTACCGGATGGCGGAGATGAAAAATTTCATCAGCATCAACGGCGGCGTGCAGCTGGACCTGATGGGCCAGGAGAACGGCGAGTCCGCCGGTACCCGGCAGCTGTCCGGCATCGGCGGGCAGATGGACTTTTTGGAAGGGGCGTTCCGCTCCCAGGGCGGAAAGGGCTTCATCTGCATGAACGCCTCCCGGGTGACCAAGGATGGGGAGCGCAAATCCAATATCCTGCCCGCGATTCCCGGCGGAAGCACCGTTTCCGCCCCCCGGACCATGATCCAGTACGTGGCTACGGAATACGGCGTGGTAAAGCTGTCCGGGCTGTCTGTGCTGGAGCGGGCCCAGGCCATGATTTCCGTGGCCCACCCGGACTTCCGGGAGGAGCTCACCAAATATGCCCAGGAAAATTTCTTCTGATTTCAGCCTTTTGGATACGAAAACCCCCGCCGGCAGAAAACCGGCGGGGGTTTTTCGCCGGGCGAATCGCCGCGCCCGGGCATCAGATCGCGTCAAACTTTGCCTTTTTACTGTTCCAGTGTACATCGCGGATGTATTGCTCCAGCTCCTCTGCCCGCCGCTCCCGAAACAGCCGGATCATTTCAAAATGCTGGCCGTTGGTGTCCTTCAGCACCTGCATCTCGTTTTCCGGATTTTCAAAGAGATAATATTTCCGAATAAAATTATTCTTCAGCCGCTTCAGCAGCCGTTCAAATTCCTGGTTGGGACAGCATTGCAGATAGACGTCGTGAAACTCCACCTGGAGCTCGTAATATTTGTCCCCAAGCCCCGCGTTGATGGCGGCGTTCATGGACTGGGCCAAAAATTCCATCTTGGCGAGATGCTCCTCCGTGATCACGCCCACGCAAAGACTGGCAGCCCGCCCATCCAGAGTGCCGATGATTTCATACAGCTGCCGTACCGTTGCAATATCCAGATTTTTCACGCGGAAGCCCTTGCGGGGCAGGTTATCCAGGTAGCCGTCGGAGGCCAGCTGCATCAGCGCCTCCCGGACCGGGGTGCGGCTGATGTGCAGCACCTCGCTGACCTGAATCTCATTGATTTTGTCGCCGGGCTTCATCCCGCCAATGTTGATCTGCTCGGAAATATAGTTGTATACGTGATCCTTCAGAGAAAGGTATCCTTCCACTTCCATTCCTCCTGTGCAGGTGCGGACCGGGCCGCACCCCCGAGATAATTATAATATATCACAAATTTAACGGCCTTGGCTATACTAATTTTACAAACTTTTTGCAGAGCCACTAAAATTGCTTGCATTTTGCGGAGCTCTGTGGGATAATGAGTGCACAATATATTGTATGCAATATATTGTGCACTAGAAAAATGATTTGAATGGAGGTCACTTATATGAAGTACGGCTGCCAATCGATGGTGGGAAAGGTGGAGGCCATCCTGCTCAAACGCCCGGAACAGGCCTTTATCAGCCAGGAAAATCTGGACAAAACCTGGGAGGAATTCCGCTATTTCGGCTGTCCTGATTACCAAAAGGTTCTGGAGGAGTACAACGCCTTTGAAAAGATCATTCAGGACAATGTGGAGCAGGTTTTCTATCTCCCCCAGGACGGCCGCACCGGCCTGGACTCCATTTACACCCACGACCCCTTGAAAATCACCCGGAAGGGCGCAATCTACTTCCCCATGGGGAAAGAGCTGCGCAGCCGGGAATATCAGGCCACTCAGGCATATCTGGAGAGCATCGGGATTCCCACGCTGGGCCACATCACCCCGCCGGGGAAAATGGAAGGCGGCGACGTTCTCTGGATTGATGAGAAAACGGTGGCCATTGGCCGGGGCTACCGCACCAACGACGAAGGAATCCGCCAGTTTAAAGAGCTGACCCGGGACCTGATTGACGAATACATCATTGTGCCCATGCCCCACGGCGACGGGGTGGACTGCTGCCTGCATCTGATGAGCATTATCAGCTTTGTGGATACGGACAAGGCGGTGGTATATTCCAAATATATGCCGGTGTTCTTCCGGGAATATCTGCTGGAAAAGGGAATTCAGCTCATTGAGTGCAACGATCAGGAGTACGACTATCTGGGCTCCAACCTGCTGGCGCTGGCCCCGGGCAAGTGCGTGCTGATTGACGGCTGTCCGGACATCAAGCAGAAGGTGGAGGCAGCCGGCGTTACGGTATACACCTATGAGGGCAAGGAACTGTCCTTCCGGGGCACCGGAGGCCCCACCTGTCTGACCTGCCCCCTGCACCGGGTGTAACGCTATGACAGATCACGAACCAATTCTGGACGGAATCGGCCGGGAGATTCAGGAAATCTTATACGGCTATATTAAGGCGGAGAGCATCACCTATTCCCCGGCGGAGAAGTGCGCGGAAGAATATTTTCTCCAGTACTTCCGGCAGCAGCCCTACTGGCAGGCCCATCCGGACTATGCCGGCCGCTATCCCATTCCGGACGACCCCTTCGGCCGTGCGGCCGCCTTCGCGATGGTCCGGGGAGAGGGGCCGGATACCGTGGTCTTTGTCCACCACTGTGACGTGGTCACCGTAGAGGACTTCAAGCTCCTCAAGCCCCTAGCCTTCTCGCCGGACGAGCTGGAGCAGGAGCTATTACGCCTGCGGGACTCCCTGCCCCCGCCGGTACAGTCCGACCTGGATGGGGGAGGCTACCTGTTCGGACGGGGCGTATGCGATATGAAGGGGGGCGGGTCTATCCAGATGGCCCTGCTCAACCGGTACAGCCAGCTGGTGCAGCGGGACCCTGCCGCCCTGCCGGGAACGCTGATTGTCCTGTCCGTGCCCGATGAGGAAAATCTGTCGGCGGGAATGCGGGCGGCGGTGCTGCTGCTGGCGGAGTTTCAGGAAAAGTACGGCCTGCGCTACCGGCTGATGATCAATTCGGAGCCCCACCAGCGCAAGGACCCGGAGAAGGGGGTATTTTCCCTGGGGTCTGTGGGAAAGCTGATGCCCTTTGTCTATGTCCGGGGCTCCCTGGCCCATGTGGGCAAGGTTTTCGAGGGCTTTAACCCCCTGAACCTGATGAGCGAAATTGTCCGGCGTACAGAGCTCAATCTGGATCTGTCCGACGTAGTGGGCACGGAGGCGGCTCCGCCGCCTACCTGGCTGTACCTCCGGGACCGGAAAATCAAATACGACGTGTCCATGCCTCTGGCGGTAACAGGGTGCTTCAGCATTCTGACGCTGAACCAGACCCCCGCCAGCATCCTGCGCAAGGTCCGGGCCATCTGTGAGGAGAGCTTCGACGCGATTGTGGAGCAGATGGACGCCAGCTGCGCCCGGTTTTTGAAAACCACCGGCCAGCCCCCCAAAACCCTGCCCTGGCGGACGAACGTGGTGGACTTTGCCGCGCTGTATCAGGAGGCGGAGAGCAAATACGGCCAGCTGTTCCGGCAGGAGTATGAGGCGGAAATCAAGCGTCTGGAGCAGGAGCTGGCCCAAAGCCGGATCACCCTGCTGGAGTGCAACTTCTCCCTGGTGGACTTTGTGTACAACTACATCGACGATCTGTCCCCCCGGGTGGTGTTCGGGCTGATCCCGCCCTACTACCCCAATGTGGCCAATCTGTTTTTAAACGACCTGGACCCGGCGGTCCGGACCCTGGACCGGACGCTCAACGAGTTTACCAAGGCGGCCTTCGGCCAGGAGTATGCCTCCGAGTATTTCTATACCGGCATCTCGGATTTGAGCTACACCAGCATCTCCGACAGCCAGGAGATCATACGTTCCCTAAAGCGCTCCATGCCCCTGTTTGGCCGGCTGTACGACATCCCTGCCGCCGCCATCGAGCGGATTTCCATGCCCTGCATCAACATCGGCCCCTGGGGCAAGGACTTCCACAAGCTGACAGAGCGGGTGCTCAAGCAGGATCTCTACGAGCGCACCCCCCGGATTATCCAATATGCCCTGGAAACCATTTTTGACCGGCGCAGAGAGGAGGACTAATATGAACCTAGAGGAATTCATGTCCGTATTGATTTGGGACTATATGTGGGGCCTGCCCATGGTGGTGTTGATTCTGGCCACCGGCCTTTATATCACGGTCCGCACGGGATTTTTCCAGTTCCGGGGCTTCGGAACCGCCATGAAGCACGCGTTCCGCAGCATATTCGGCAAGGAGGAGGCGGACAAAAATGACACCGGCGTGCTCTCCCCCCTGGAGGCCATGAGCACCGCGCTGGGCACGACCATCGGTGTGGGCAACATCGGCGGCGTAGCCTCCGCCATCGCGGTGGGCGGCCCGGGCGCGGTGTTCTGGATGTGGGTGGCCGGTCTGTTCGGCATGATTATCAAAATGTCGGAAATCACCCTGGCTGTGCACTACCGCTCCAAGGACCAGAACAATGAGGCCTATGGCGGCCCCAACTACTACATGAAAAAAGGCATCGGCACAGAGCTGAACCTGAAGGTCATCTTCAAAATCCTCAGCGCCCTGTTCGCCTTTGGCTTCCTGCTGGGCTACTTCATCAACATCCAGACCTATACCGTGGCCGAGGCGGTGGGCAACACCTTCGAGATCGGCATGATTCCTGTGGGTATCGTATACACCCTGGCCCTGTACGTGCTGATCAGCGGCGGGCTGAAATCCGTGGGCCGGTTCGCCTCCAAGCTGGTGCCCTTTATGTGCATCTTCTATCTGGGGGCGGGACTGTTCATTATCGCCCGCAACGCCCCCGCCATTCCCGGCGTGATCGGCCTGATTTTCCAGAGCGCGTTCACCGGCACGGCGGCCCTGGGCGGCTTTATGGGCGCTTCCATCTCCCTGGCCATCAAAACCGGTATGGCCCGTTCCGTGTTCTCCAACGAGGCCGGCTGGGGCTCCGCCCCCATGATCCACGCCACCGCCAAGGTGGACCATCCCATTAAGCAGGGTCTTATGGGCGTCTTTGAGGTCTTTATGGACACCTTTGTCATCTGCACCATCACCTGTCTGGTGATTCTGTGCACCGGCCAGTGGAGCAGCGGTCTGGACGGCGCGACCCTGACCCTGGCCGCCTTTGAGACCGGCATCGGCTCCTTCGGCCGCATTGCTCTGGCCCTGGGCGTGTTCCTGTTCGGCTTGACCACCTCCAGCGGCATTTACGCCCAGATGGAAGTGGTAGTCCGGTATCTGGTGGGCGAATCCAAGCTGAAAAACGCGATTTTGACCTTCTACAAATGGACCTATCCCATTCCCAGCCTGGCGATGGTTTACATCGCGGTGTACATGGGTTACCCGGGCACCACTGTATGGCTGTTCTCCGATTTCGGCACGGCCCTACCCATCTTCGCCAATATCGTGGCCCTGCTGATCCTGACCCCCAAATTCTCGTCCCTGCTGCGGGACTACAAGGCCCGCTACCTGGGACAGGGAAAACCGGACCCGGATTTCCACATCTTCTACGAGAAGGAAGAAAACGAGATCGCCCACAAGGCAAAATGACCCCTGCTTCCATTGCCAGTCTCCAACCTCTACTATAAGCCAACGCGCGCACGTCCCCCTGCGGCGGATTCGGGTCCGCTGCGGGGGGACGTGCGTATTTCAGCTCCAGCGAAAAAAATTTTTTTCGTTACGTGTATGCAAACGTACAACTTTTCCCGGATCTCCACCCTTTATGAAACTACTTTTTAAGGAGGAAATCCAAATGTCAACCAACCACACCCAAAATTACAGCTTATGCCAGTGGGAGCCCGCCGACAGAGTGCTCCGGGAGGACTTCAACGCCGACAACGCCGCTCTGGACGCGGCCCTGGCCCGGATCGAAGCCACGGCCAGCGCCGCCAAAACCCAGGTCCAGCAGCTGGCGGACGTCGCATACACCACCGGCTTCCCGCCCTTCGTGGCGGGGGCCTACTCCGGAAATAACGTAAATGGCCGGGTGATCGAACTGGGCTTCCGGCCCAAATTCGTGTTTGTGGTGCCTACGGCGTTGCGCTTCGATACAACCGAATTTTTCGGGATGGCCGTGGACGGAAGAAGCTCAGTCCATCTTCAAATCGTGGACGATGGCTTTAAACTGAGCGCGGACCCGTACGGAAACGGAACAAACGGCAACGGGACGTTCATTTACTTTGCGTTTCGCTGAAGATGGGGAAACCCCCGGGGCTTGCGTCCCGGGGGTCTCCTTTCGTTTTGGGAAATTTACTTGGTCTTAGTTATTAGAGTTGATGTCAGTCACCTTACCGTCAGCTCCTGTGGTAAAGTTACCAGATGCAACAACACTTCCATTAAAAGTCAGGGTGTAGTTCCACGTTCCGGCGGGATAGGGACTCCCACTGTTGCTGGTCTGATAATCGTGGGTTGTACCGATGATAATCGCAGCATCCGGGTTCGGTTTGTCCCAGGTGAAGTTATAGGTGGAAGTTTCCTTCGCATCGGCGGTATTGCCCGCGCCCGGCGTCACGGTCACGGCACCACTGCCAGCCTCTGTACGCACCCACAGGAAGATCAAGTCGCCGTTCCGAACCGCATTCTCGGCATCTTCAGGCTTAATACCAGACGCAATCAGCTTATTTTTCAGGCTCTCGTTCTCCCCGCCACTGGGATCGTTAGTGTCGGGAATGGTAACTTCGGGGGGCCGCTCGGTCCGGCCAGTATCCAACACGATCTTGCCGGTGGCCTTGGCGGTCACAACAAAGCTACCCTTGCCCACATTCACGTTATCGGCCTCAGTACCAGTTTTCACGCCATCCACGGTGACGTACAGACCCTCACTGGTGCCGATGGTTTCCACGTTCACGGTAGTACCAACCGCAACGTAGTAATTGGTGGTAATATTCGCTTTTGTGTCACTAGCGAACTGAGCGGGAATTGTAGCGGTCAACTTATTCGCCGCAACTGTCGTGCTGGTCGCAGCAGTTTTCACAATTTCAATCTGCTGAGGAGCGTAGATGTAGGTGTCCTTAGAGACATTACTGTAGCTACTAATTGCTACCGATACAGCACTCGCAACCAGTTCGCTAGCTTTAACGGGATCGCCGACGGCACTGGGCTGCACCAGGATAGCGCTTCCAGTTGTACTTTCGCCATTGATTTCCTTCAGTGTCCAGCCAGACGCAACGGCGTAGCTACCCGCATTGACGGTCACAATATCCGCCTCCGCAGACTTGCCAGAAGGCATATACTTCACGGTCATCCCAGTACCAACAACCAGCTTCACGTAGTTGCCCGCAGTAATCTTCAGTACATCACCCTTAGTCGCAACGTACTCCAGAGTACCAACGCCAACCTCACCAGTCACATCAGTCTTGTCGCCGCGAGCAACAACAATGGCCTTGCCCGTCGCATCGCCAGCGATCGTGATGGTAAGCTCTGTGCCCATGGGTACATAATCGCCCGCATACACAGGCTCTCTCTTGGTGGCGGTGGCCTGGTAATCGACAGTAACGCCAGTGATAGTATCCACCTTCACGGCTTCGCCGAAGTCGATGGTCACGCCCTTATCGGCGGAAGTTGCAGGATATTTGAATTCACCCGCAGCGTTCGTGGTGGCAAACAGAGTCTTGGCGCTGCCCTTAATGATGGAGGTATTCGCCGCCGCTTTCAGGGTAGCGGCAATGTTCGTACCGTCATCAGGCGTGGGATAGTAGCCGCTGAACACGCCGTTAACGTTAATCTTAACCATCTCACGTACGCGGTCCATGTAGGTGAAGTAACCGAAGGAGCCGCCGCCCTGCTTGTTGGTCACATACTGGGTCATGCCGTCCTTGGCGATGGTCATCACCCAAGCCTTGTTGCCCAGGCCCTCAGGGTACACGTTGGTCACGGTGAAGCCAGCGCCCTCAAAGGCAGCCTTCGCGGCCGCGGCCAGCTGCTCGGAGGTAGCGGGATTCTTCACATCGTCGAACACGTCCAGACCGCCGGTCAGGGGGTTATACACGGTGTACAGCCCGTCGTGGCTCACGGAGGGCTTGCTGTTCTCGGCGGGGTCATAGCCGGTCACAAACACGGTGGAAACCTTGAACGCGTCGTCGCCGGTCACCTTATAGGTGTAGGAGATGCGTACCAGGTGGTTGGCCTTGCAGGCGCTGGCAATGTCGCTCACGCTGTCCAGGCCGCTGTTGCAGGCGTCCACAACCAGGGCGTTGTCCAGGATAATGCCGCCCACGTTGTCCACGCGAGTGTAGATGTTCTTCACGAACTCGTCGTGCTCCGCCTGGGCGTTGAGCACATATACGTTCTTGGTCTTGTCGTTCCGGTTGGTGCTGGCGGGATTGAACTTAATCTTGTCCACGTCGCTGTTGTTGTCCAGAACGTACTTGTCCTTCAGGTCCTTAGAGCCGATTTCATACCAGCCGGTGGGCTTGCTCTCCACGGTGTTCTTGGCGGTATCCATATCGTAGCCCTTGCCGTCGTTGTCATAGGTCTTGGAGTAGACCTCACCGGCAGCGGTGTACAGGTCGTAGGTGATTACCAGATCGTTGTCAGAGGCGCGGCTGCTGGCAGGCGCGTTGGCTCTGGTGGTGATGTGGTAATTGCCGTGACGGTAGAAGTACAGATCGGTGTTCGCGCCCAGGTCCAGACCGTAAATCATCACGGCCTCCACGGTGTCGCGGCTGTTGGCGCCGGGCACGTCGGTGACGAAGATCTGCTCGAAGGTCTCCTTGACCAGATTCTCGTCGTGGTCACTGGTGTCGTGGGTGATGCCCTTGGCATTGGTCACGCCGGTACGGGTGCCCACGGACAGGGTATCGGCGGTGTAGGAGCCGTCCACATAGAAGTAAACGGTCTTATTGGTCTGATAGAAAGCGGGGGAACCGGGGAAGGTGCTGGTCACGTTGGAGCCATTGTTCTTCACCAGAGTGGAATGGCCGGGAACCAGGCGGGTGCCCACATCGACCTGATTGGCCATATCGCTCTTCAGCGCGGTCATGACCACGGTGTCGTCGGCACGGACCGAGACCTTGTACACACCCAGACCGCCGTTCGTGGAATTCTGGAGCGCGCCGGTGGCCTCATCCACAGAGATGGTGTCCAGATAGGTCAGCTTGGGATTATAGGTCCCGGTGGTGGAACCGGTGTTCAGGATTTTGGCGGTATTCTCGGCCTGCGCGGCGCTGGTAGCACCGCCCGCGGCGCTCATCTTCAGCTTATAGAAGGTGTTGATATTCTTGCTGTCGCCGGTGTTCACCAGATACACGCCGGAGGTGCCGTCGATGAAGTGCAGCTTAACGGTCAGCTTGTACTCGGTGTTCAGGCTGCCGCCGGTGTGCCACACGCCGAACTGGGCGGCATAGGCGTAGTTGGTGACCTTCTCGGGCTCGCCCAGGCCGATTACCTTACCCTGGAAGTCCAGAATCAGGGTGCTCTCGCCGATGGTAGCGATGTCCTCAAAGTCGGTGGTGTTCTCCAGGTTCTCCACCCGGTTGCCGCCGTAGATGGCCACGGGGGAGCCCTTATACTCGGTGCCGTCGGCGAGGATGGACTTCACGGTGCCTCTGCCGTCGGACACGCCGGTGATCTTGGTGATGTTGGCGGCGGCGGTCTCAGGCTTGTAGAGGTTGAACATCTCGCCCTGCTTGCCGATGTCGGTGACCACAACGTAGTCCTTCTCGGCCAGCTCTTCCAGGGTAATGTTCTGCTTGCTGCCGTTGCCGCTGGTCAGGTCGTACTTCATCAGGGTATTCTTATCCACCACCCGGCGCACGGTGTCCAGGTACTGGTCCAGAACAATGACGTAATCGACCTTGTAGTCGGAGCTGTTGGAGATCAGCAGCAGGGTCTTGGCCACGTCGGGCCCGTTCAGAACGACGTTCTTGGAGGTATTGGCCAGGTCCTTCACGGTGACGTTCCAGTCGTAGTTGACCAGGTAATCGCCGCTGTCGGTCAGCAGAACGGAGTTCTTGCGGAAGCCGGCCTCATTGGCGGCGTCCGCCAGACGGGTGGTGTTGCTGTCATAGGTGATGTACTCGGTCTTGGTGGCGCGGTCCACAATGGCGTACACCACGGGGGCGCGCTTCTCGATGGAGTAGTAGGTCCGGGCGGCGTGGCCGATCATGTCCAGGCCCGTGGTGTACTCAAAGGCGTACTGCGCCACGGGGCCGTCGCCCAGATTCACATTGCTTCCCTCAAACCACACCATGGTGCGGGGCTTGTTGTTGGTGGTCTCGGACAGGGAGTCGTCGGTGTAGCTGTTGGCGGTGACGATACCGTCCACATACCACATCCCGAAGGTGTTCATGGCAAAGGTGTTGTCCTTGTCGTCGGTGCCGTTGGTGACAACCACGTCACGGTCGGTGTTCTTCACGTACAGATGGCGGTTGTCGTCATAGGCCACCCGCTGGGCGAACAGGGTGTGGAATACCAGCTCGGCCACGTTGTCGCGGGTCAGAGCTTCATCCACAGACAGGGTCAGCTCGCCGTACAGGTGCAGGGAGGTGGCGCGGCCGGTGACCACGGTCTTCCAGTCGGCGCCCAGCTGATCCTCTTCGATGAAGTAGCCCAGGGCCTTCAGCAGCATGGTGGCCGCCTCAACGGTGCTCACGGTGCGGTTGGGGTCGAACTTGCCGTCGCCCACGCCCACCACAATGCCCATGCTGTTGCAGTAGTTGACGTAGCCCTCGGCCCAGCTGGGGACGTCGGTGAACTTGGCGATGCCGGTAAAGTTACCGGGGTCCACGTCGGAGCCGTTGAGCAGCTTGCAGATAATAACGGCCATCTCGGCGCGGGTGACCACATTCTCGGGACCGAAGCTTCCGTCGGTGTAACCGTCGAAAATGCCCAGCCCGGAAGTGACCTCAGCAGCTTCCTGATTTACGATCTGGTCGAAATCAGTGAAGCTGTTGCTCGCAGCGCCGGCGCCGGTGACCATCATGCCCAGGAGCATAACGGAAGCCAGAGCCAGGCTGAGAGCGCGCTTCAGGTTTCTCATTTTGGAGTTCCTCCTTTTTAAAATGTTGGGCTTTTCGCCCTTTTTCGAGGTTTTGGAGAACTTTTAGGGCCACTAGGCCGGTATAACGACCCTTACAGCCGGAAAATAGTTGCGAAAACAAGCAGAAAGCCCGGAAATCCTGTGGATTTCCGGGCAAAACGTGACCTTGGTAGACATTTGGTAGACCTGCGCCAGAACGCAAAAATGCAACCCCTTGCGCCGCAAGGGGTTGCATTTGTTTTTTGGTAGACTTTTGGTAGACATGAGGGAAATTGCTTTTCTCCAATTTTTATGTTATGCTCTTCTGGGTAAAATACGGAATAAACCGCGATAACGTGGAAAAAAGGGGATCAGTTCAAATGAACACGCAGGAACGCATCATCAGCCGTTTTTTAGACTATGTAAAAATTGACAGTGAGACAGGAGATGAAGCCGCAATCGCGCAGAGGCTGGCCGTGGATCTGGAGCGTCTTGGCTGCTGTGTCACAACCGATTGCATTCAGGAGATGGCAAAAACAAGTGGCTCCAATGTGTATGCGGTGCGCCAAGGAGACCCAAAGCTTGCGCCGATTCTTTTCAGTGCCCATATGGATACCGTTGCTCCAGGGAAAGGGATTCAGCCGGTTGCAGGGGCAGACGGCTATCTCTATTCCAACGGCACGACGGTGTTAGGCGGAGACGACAAGGCGGGAATCTGCGCAATTATGGAGGCGCTGGAACGCACAGCCAGGGACCATTGCCGCACGGTGGAGGTGGTATTTACCGTGCGGGAGGAAAGTGGAATGCTGGGCTCCAAGCATTTGGATTACAGCAGACTGCAATCCAAAAAGTGTGTTGTACTGGACTCGGATGGGGGACCGGAAAAAGTGATTGTCGGAGCCCCGGGACAAAACAAAATTTACGCGGAGATTTTTGGAAAAAAGGCCCACGCGGGCCTGGAGCCCGAAAAAGGAGTCAGCGCCATCCAGGCGGCGGCCCACGGCGTAGCCGCTATGGAGCTGCTGCGTATTGACGAGGAAACAACCTGCAACATCGGTACCTTTCTGGCGGATGGACCAACCAATATTGTGGCGGAAAAGGCGCGGCTGGTGCTGGAGGTGCGCAGCCGCAGTGCGGAAAAGCTCAAGCGGCAGACCAGTCAGATGGTACATTGTTTGGAGCGGGCCTGTGAATCCTTCGGTGCAGTACTGAACTGCCAGGTCGAGACCAGCTATCCGGGTTATCAGCATGACCCGGACAGCGAATTGGTCCGCCAGGTGTTTGCCGCTGTGCGAAAAAATGGACTTGACCCTGATCCCGCGGTCAGCGGCGGAGGCAGCGACGCAAACGTGTTCAATCAGCACGGCATTGCGGCGGTAGCCATAGGCGTAGGCATGGAGCGGGTACACACCAACCAGGAGCGGCTGTGCATTCGGGATATGCTGCGGGCGGCGGAGGTGTGCGCAGACCTGATCCGAGGTGAGTGACGGGACCATTCTGACCAGGGCGGCAGAGAATGCCGCTCTGGTTTGCGTTCTGCCGTGTTTCCGCAGGCCCGGTGTTTTGGCGGCTGCTTCAAATTTTCCGCCGGGGCTTGTTCTGGTGGTCCTGATCGTTCTCGGCTGCAATCTGCTGGGCGACGGAGTCAGCAGCCTGTTCAATATGGAAGAAACGAAAAAGATTCTGGAACTGAAACAATCGAAGGCTTTAAAAATTTTAGCTTGACAGCGGAACGGTTCTATGCTATCATAATAAAGCGCTTACAGACCGGAAGCCGCCAGCAGACTGGCCGGAGTGGCGGAATTGGCAGACGCCCGGGACTTAAAATCCCGTGGGAGTGATC
>CAJUPG010000011.1 GCA_910588455.1 uncultured Oscillospiraceae bacterium | reverse complement strand
CTTTTCCACCTCATACTGCCGGTTGATGTTGAACACCAGCACTGACATCATCAGCACCACCGCCAGAATGGTCCACATATGGAGGGTGTCGTCGGGAATCGTCAAAACGGTCTGCTCCGACAGTGTGATAACCCCCAGGAATCCCGCCAGCGTAAGCGCGGAGACGGCCCGGAACGCAGATTTGCGGTTAATCTCCCAGCCTCTGGAGAGCCAGGCTGCCAAAACGGCCAGCAGCCCGTGGAGCAGCCAGAGGGCGGACTGTCCAGCCAGCGTTCCGGTATTGAGGAAATCCTGGGAGCAGAACAGTACACCCAGCCATGCCGGCAGGAGAAACGACCAGAAGGAGACGCCAATCTCGTAAAAGATGCCGACAAACAGGCCCATTCTCAGCTCGGCCCCTTGCAGCCGGTGGGCACAGGCGGCAATCAGAACCGCCTCCAGAGCCATCCGGTAGAAATCCGGCGCACAGAGAAGGGACAGCAAAACCGTAAGAACCAGCGCCCCGGCCAGCCCCGCCGCGATGCTTTTTCGGTCTGGCCTCTTTACGGACAGCAACCGGTGAACGAGAGTCAGGCCCACCAGAACACGCACCGCTCCGGTCAACAGGCCGGAGAGCGGCAGAAACACGTCCGTCATATGTGCGCCCCCCAATATGCGTTGATCTGCGCCTTTACCTCTTGCAGATGGGAGCGGCTGATGGGGAGGGCGGCGCCGTTTTTCAGGACGGCCATGCCCTCTTTGACCTGCATGACATGGATCATGTTGACAATACAGCCCCGGTCGATAAAGATGAACTCCTCTGCGGCCAGCTCCTCATAGACCTGCTGTAAGCTCTTGCGCACCTTGGACGCCCCGCCCGCGGTGGTGATGCTGGTGTTTTTCCCGTCCCGGGAAAGGAAAAGAATTTCCTTATACGGGATTTTTTCCAGGCGGCTGTTGGTCTGGATGGTATAGAACTGCCCCTCTTCCAGCGCAATCAGCCGGATGGCGTCACAGATCGCCCCAGGGAGCCGCCGGGCGATGTCGTTCTTGGGGACGTACCGGAAGATGGACAGCTCAAAGGCGTCGATGGCGTACTCCACATGGGAGGTAATGAAGATGATCTTCACATTGGGCAAAACGGGCCTGATCTTCCCGGCCAGCTCCATTCCGGTGCTGCCGGGCATTTCAATGTCCAGCAGGATCAGGTCAAAGAAAAAGCCATCTTCGGTGATGTCATAGAGGAGATTGCCGCTGTGAGTATAGGCGGCGATCTCGCCGGCGTACCCGCATTGCTTCAGGCAGTCCTCCGCGATGGTCCTGTTGGATTGGACAGCGGCACTGTCATCATCGCAGATGGCAATACGCAGCATGGGGTAATCCACCTCCCTTGCTGTTATGATAGAATATTATACTACGGCGGCCCTGCACTGGCAAGCCGCCTCGGCTGAATAACTGAGCAGCTCTGCTTGTTATATCAGACAATTTTCTGGGCTAGTTCAAGGAGGTTTTAGATGTAGTGGACAGCAGTCAAAACCGAGTGAAAGTACCCAACAGCAGCAAACACAGCAAACCGAAACACAACCGTCTGATGATGGTTGGGTCGATCCACTTCAACGCGTAAAAGAATTAGAATCCCAAGGTCTAGTTACATCTGGTGGCAACAACACTTATTCAGACGCAGATAGAGAGATACTAGGACAACTACTAAACGGCGGCTAAATCAAATATTTTAATTGCTGGAGGCAGTTGGGTTATACCAACTGCCTTTTTTATGCCGCCCCAGCAAGCCATATCACCAGCGAGCGGCGGCACCGGCATCGGTCAAGACTGTTTTAAACAAACCACCCCAAATGTCTATGGTGCTTGGGGCGGTCCCGCTGTATAATATCATGCAAGCAAAATGGGAGGCGTCTTGGATGGAAGCGAAGGATTCGTTTTGGATAAAAATTTCCACATTTATTGTAGACAAGCGCAACATCTTTTTCCTGTTCTTTGTGGTTGCGGGACTGTTCTGCGCGGTGTCCCGGAACTGGGTGCAGACCAACGACGATTTAACATCTTACCTGCCCCCGGACACCGAGACCCGCCAGGGCCTTACCATTATGGAAGACGAGTTCATCACCTATGCCAGTGCCCGCGTTATGGTATCCAACATCCCCCTGGACCGCGCTCTGGAGTTGAAGGAAGCGCTGGAAGCGGTGGAGGGGGTGTCCGCTGTGGAGTTCTACGATCCGGAGGACGAGGCGTCTGTATTGTCCGATACCTACGCCAATGCCTCCGCCCTGTTCACCCTCACCCTGGAGGGGGAGGTGGAGGACCAGATCAGCAAGGACGCGATGGAGGCGGTCCGGACCCTGCTGGAGGGCTGCGACTGCTACATAGACAGCGAGGTGGGAGCGGGCCTCCAGGACACGCTGGCTGACGAAATGAAAATCGTCATGCTGGTTGCGGTTGGCATTATCGTCTGCGTACTGCTGTTCACCTCCAAAACCTATTTGGAGGTGCCCGTGCTTCTTCTGACCTTCGGTGCGGCGGCGCTCCTGAATATGGGCACCAACTACCTGATGGGGGAGATTTCCTTTGTGACCAACTCCATCGCCGTGGTGCTCCAGCTGGCCCTGGCGATTGACTACGCCATTATTTTGTGCCACCGGTTCACCGAGGAGCGGGAGCTTCACGAGGCCAGAGAAGCCTGCATCGCCGCTCTGGCGAAATCCATCCCGGAGATTTCCTCTTCCAGCCTGACCACCGTTTCCGGCCTGATTGCTATGACCTTCATGCAGTTCCGGATCGGCCGGGATATGGGTGTGGTCCTCATCAAGGCCATTTTCCTCAGCCTGCTCAGTGTGTTCACCCTCATGCCGGGGCTTCTGATGCTCTTTGCCAAGGGCATCGACAAGACCCACCACCGCAGCTTTGTGCCCAAAATCAGCGCTTGGGGACGGCTCACAGTCAAAACCCGCTATATCGTGCCCCCGGTGTTCGCCCTGATTTTAGCGGGGGCGTTCCTGTGCTCCAATCGCTGTCCCTATGTCTACGGCTACTCCACGCTGGAGACGTTTAAAAAGAACGACGCACAGATTGCGCGGGAGAAAATCGACAGCACCTTCGGGGGCACAAACCTGATGGCTCTGCTGGTGCCCAAGGGGGACTACGACAAAGAAAAAGCTCTGCTGGCGGATTTGAGCCGGATGGAGTATGTGGACAACGCCCTGGGTCTGGCCAGCATCGAGGCCATGGACGGCTATATGCTCACCGACGCGCTCACCGCCCGCCAGCTTGCAGAGGCCATGGATGTGGACCTGGAGCTGAGCAAGCTGCTCTACACCGCCTATGCCGCCGACCAGGAGGACTATGGGCAGATCGTCAACCACCTGAACGACTACCGGGTGCCTTTGATCGACATGATATTTTTCCTCTACGACCAAAAAGAGGCCGGGTATGTCTCTCTGGACGGGGATATGGAGGAGACGCTGGACGATATTTACAGCCAGCTCCTGGACGCGCGTAAGCAATTAGGCGGGGAGAGCTACAGCCGCCTGCTGGTGGAGCTGGATTTGCCGGAGGAGAGCAAGGAAACCTTTGAATACTTAAAAACCCTACACACCGTCGCCGGACGGTATTACGACGATTTGTTCCTGGTGGGCAACTCCACCAACGACTACGATCTTTCCGCCTCCTTCGAGGGAGACAATATCCTGATCAGCGTCCTGTCCGCCCTGTTCGTCATTATTGTGCTGGTGTTTACGTTCCGGTCGGCGGGCCTGCCGGTGCTGCTGATTGTGATTATCCAGGGCAGTATCTGGATCAACTTTTCCTTCCCGTATCTGATGGAAAAAAATCTGTTTTTCCTCAGCTACTTGATTGTCAGCTCCATCCAGATGGGCGCGAATGTGGACTACGCCATTGTTATCTCCAGCCGCTATGTGGAGCTGAAGGAGCAGATGCCCTGCAAGGACGCAATCGTAGAGTCCCTGAACCTGGCCTTTCCCACCGTGGTTACTTCCGGCAGCATCCTGGCGGCGGCGGGTACGCTCATCAGCTTTTTGACCTCCAACGAGGCCATTGCCGGGATCGGCGAG
Organism: uncultured Oscillospiraceae bacterium; assembly: GCA_910588455.1. GTDB lineage: Bacteria > Bacillota > Clostridia > Oscillospirales > Oscillospiraceae > Lawsonibacter. The sequence goes on along the minus strand of CAJUPG010000011.1, from coordinate 31,015 downwards.
TGCCTGGGCCGGGGGACGCTGATTTCCATGCTCCTGGTCATGGGAGTCCTGCCCCAGATTTTGATTTTAGGCGACACCATCATTGAAAAAACATCCTTTGAGCTGAAGCACAATCTGCCCGCCCGGCCGGTCAGCGGCAATATCAAGGTGAACGGCCATGTGCGGGGCTACGTCAACGGCGTGGTGGACGCGGACATTTACGGCACCGTCCGGGGGACGCTGCTGGGCAAAATGGACGACGGGACCCTGCAGGCGCTGGAGGCAGGGGAGGAGGAGCCATGAAAAAAATACTGCGTTCCCTATGGGCTGTTCTGCTCAGTGCTGTGCTGTTGTGCGGCCCTCTGCTCCCCTGCGCCGGAGCGGAGAGCGAAACCGTTTTCCTCCGCACGCCGGAGGATTGGACGGCATTTGCCCAAAGCTGCCGCCTGGACGCCTGGTCCCAGGGCAAAACGGTCCTTCTGGAGAGGGATTTGGACATCTCCGGCCTGGAGAGCGTCCCCACCTTCGGCGGGACCTTTGAGGGGGGCGGACACACCATCACCGGCCTGTCCCTCACCCAGGAGGGCTCCCATCAGGGGCTGTTCCGGTACGTCCAGGAGGGGGCCAGCATCGCCAACCTGACTGTGACAGGAACCGTGGCGCCCGCCGGGACCAGCCGCGCCGTAGGGGGCATTGCCGGAGTCAACCGGGGGACCATCGCCCGGTGCCGCTTCGACGGAACTGTAGCCGGAACCGACGGCTCGGGCGGCATCACGGGAATCAACGAGGCCTCCGGACAGCTGGTCAACTGCACCAGCGCGGGGGCCGTCTCCGGGGAGCACTACACCGGCGGGATTTCCGGGGAGAATTACGGCAGCATCGTCCGCTGCACCAACGCGGCCCGCGTCAACACCCAGGAGGCAGAGGTCTCCCCGGAGCTGGATGCCCTGGAGCTGGAACAGCTCAACAGCGCGGAGAACATCCCCGCCTGTACAGACACCGGCGGCATCGCCGGGTACTCCAAGGGTACGATTCAGGGCTGCACCAACCGGGGGACGGTGGGCTATCCCCACACCGGCTATAATGTGGGCGGCATTGTGGGCCGTCAGTCGGGCATCGTGGACGGCTGCGTCAACCGGGGGAGCATCCAGGGCCGTAAGGACGTAGGCGGCGTAGCGGGGCAGATGGAGCCGTATATCATGCTGCACTTTGAAGAGGACTCCCTGCAAAGGCTGGAAGAGGAGCTGGACACCCTCAGCACTCTGCTGGACCGGACTCTGAACAGCACCCAGGCCTCCGGAAACGCCCTGGCGGACCACATCGACCGCATCAACGAGCTGGCGGACCTGGCCCGGAACGACGTGTCCGGCATGGCGGACCACCTGGAAAACTGGGGGACCGGCACAGTGGACACAGCCAACAGCTTAAGTGCCCGGATATCCCGGACTCTGGACCAGTCCATTCCCGCGGCGGAGGACCTGGAGGAGGCCATGGACCGGCTGTCCCAGGGCGTCCGGCAGGTGGAGCGGGCCTTGGAGGTCCTTGAGGCGGCGGACCAGGAGGGGGATATTCTGTCCATGCAGATCCGGTCCGCTCTGGGGGCGCTGGAAAAGGCCATGGACAACCTGCATACCGCCCAGAGCCGGGTCACCCAGGCCTTGCGGCTTCTGCCCGATTCCCTGGGCAGCGACCGGGAGCTGGAGGAGGCCATGGAAGAGCTCCGCATTGCCTGGCGGGAGCTGGGCATCGCCTACGCCTCCGCGGCCCGGAGCCTGGAGGAGCTGGAGCCGGCCCTTCCGGACGGGGAGGCCGTCCAGCGGGAGGTGCAAAACCTCAAAATTCTGTTCCAGCGCTTTGGGGAGGTATTCACAGTGCTGGCCGGAAACCACTCCGGGGAGCTGGGAGAGACGCTGACGCTGCTGCAGGACGCGCTGGGTGAGCTGTCCGCCTCCGGGGAGCAGATGCAGGCGGCTCTGCGGCGGCTTCAGGACGGGATCCTCTCCCTGGACCGGATCCGGGACACTGTGCTGGACAGCTCCGGGGAGCTGCGTCAGGCCTTCGACACCCTGGCCGGAGGGACGGACGCTATGACCTCCGCCTTTGGGACCCTGAAAAATATTCTGGAAAATCTGGCGGAGGAGCCGGACTTGATATTCCCCGATTTAGACAGCGGTTTTTATGAGCAGGAGGACCGTTTGAACAGTACCCTTAGCGGCCTGAACGAGGCGGTGAACGCCATGAACCGCACCGCGCGCCGGTCCGGGGACAGCATCACCGGCAGCCTGCGGGAGGTCAACCGACAGCTCCGGACCGTGGCCGATGTGCTGCAAGAGTCCTGGCGGGCGCCGGAGGAGCGGGAGGATTACATTGTGGACACCTCCGCCGAGCTGGAGACCACCTGGGGCCAGGTGGCCGGATGCAGCAGCTTCGGCAGCGTGGCGGGCGATGTAAACGTGGGCGGCATCGCCGGGGCGATGGCGGTGGAGTACGATTTTGACCCGGAGGACGACGTGACCAGCCAGGGGTCCTCCTCCGCCCGGTTCCAGTACCGGACCAGTGCGGTGATACTGGAGAGCGTTAACTATGGCCCGGTCACCGCCCGGAAAAACAACGTGGGCGGCGTTGTGGGCGTGATGGACCTGGGGCTGGTCCGGCGCTGCGGCAGTACCGGCGGTGTGGAGAGCACCGGCGGACAGTATGTGGGCGGCGTGGCCGGAAGCTCCTATGCCGCCATCCAGGGGAGCTGGGCCAAGTGTACCCTGACGGGCGAGCGCTATGTGGGCGGCGTGGCCGGGCTGGGGACGGACATCGTGCAATGCCGCACTCTGGTGGAGCTGCGGGACGGTCTGTCCAGCCTGGGGGCCATAGCCGGGGCGCTTCAGGAGGACGGTACGCTGTCCCAAAACCTGTTTGTAAGCCGGACCCTGGGGGGCGTGGACGGCGTGAGCTACGCCGGAAAAGCGGAGCCGATGGACTACGACGGCTTTCTTGCCCTGGAAAAGCTGCCCGCCCCCTTCCAGACCTTCACCCTGACCTTCCGGGCAGGGGAGGAGACCGTGGAGCAGCGCAGCTTCCCCTATGGAGACCGGCTCGATCTTGGACGGCTCCCCCCGGTGCCGGAGCGGGACGGGTTCTATGGGAGCTGGGCGCTTCCGGAGGAAGATGTTCTGCTTTTCGACACGGTGATTGAGGCCCAGTACACCCCCTGGCTGACCGCCATTGCCAGCCCGGACGGGTCCGTTCTGGCGGAGGGCCGGTTCGGACCGGAGACGGTCCTGTCCGCCCAAGCCGTGGGGGAGGGGCGCTGGCAAATCAGCCTGTCCGAAGGAAGCTTTACGGCGCTGCGGCTGCCCGTACCAGAGGGGAACAGCCGTCCGGCGGTGTGGACCTCCTTGGACGGGGAGAGCTGGCAGAAGACTGCCTGGGTCCGGGACGGCTCCTACCTGCGGGTGGAACTGGCCGGTCAAACGGCCCAGGTCCGGGTGGAGGAACAGCCCTTGAATCCCCTGCCCGGATTGGTGCTGGCGGGCGCGGCGGCGGGAGGTGGCACATTGCTGCTTCGCCGGCGGAAAAAACGAACCAAAACAGCGTAAAAAATTCCGCCGGATGGGATTTCAGTTCCATCCGGCGGAATTTTTTGCATATCACCGGCTTCAGGAGGGGCGGGGCAGTCCGGTGATCTTTTCAATGGTCGCCAACAGAAGGGGCAGGTCCATGGGCTTGTTCAGATGCGCGTCAATGCCGCACTCCTTGGAGCGCTTCTGGTCGCTGGGCAGCACGTTGGCCGACAGCGCAATTATGGGGATTTGAGACAAAATCGGGTCCGGCAGAGCGCGAATTGCCTCGGAAGCCTGCCAGCCGTCCATGACCGGCATTTGCAGGTCCATCAGCACCAGGTCGTAATGGCCCGGCGGGGATGCCTTCACCTTGTCCAGGGCAATCTGCCCGTCCTCGGCGGGGTCGATTATAAACCCAAGCTGCTCCAGCAGCTCAATCTCGATTTCTCGGTTGATTTCGTTGTCCTCCGCCAGCAGGATGCGCTGGGCCGTCTCCTTGATGGGGAGGGATTTCTGGATGGCGGCAGGCCGGGGCTGAAGCCGGAAATGGAAGGTGGTGGTAAACACGGTGCCTTTGCCCACGGCGCTTTGGATTTGGATCGTGCCGCCCATCATATCGACAATGCTCTTGGCAATGGTCAGGCCCAGGCCGATGCCGTGGATGCCGCTGAGGGTGGAATTTCTCTCCCGGGTAAAGGGCTCGAAGATGCGGTCCAGAAATTCCGGACTGATGCCTACACCTGTATCTTCCACCGTCAGGTGGTACACCCCGGAGCTGCTGGAGGTTTCCTCCTGGGAGACGGTGATGGTGACGCTTCCACCAGGGTGGGTGTAGGTGACGGCGTTGTTGACCAGATAGGTCAGCATCTGGCGCAGCTTTTCCCCGTCGGCGTAGACGTGAGGGTGGGTCAGGCCGGTGCAGTCCAGATGGAAGGAGAGATTTTTTTCCTGGGCCTGGGGGTGCAGAAAGTCATAAATCTCCTGCACAGCATGGCGCAGGTTGCATTCCGTCTCCGTCACGCCCCCGGTCTCGGACAGGCAGGACACCCGCAGCAGATTTTCGATCATATCCAGAAGCTGCCGCCCGGCGGTCTCCAGCCGGTCCAGATAGCCTGTTACCTCCTGGGGCTTGTTCAGGTTCAGCTTGGCCAGGGAGGTGAAGCCGAATATGGCGTGGAGGGGGGTACGCATATCGTGGGACATATTGGACAAAAAAGTGTTCTGGCTGTTCACGGCCAGATTGGCCTTTGCCAGGGCCTCCGCCAGCAGGGCATGCTGCTTCATCTGGCTCAGCATTTCCTCGTCCACCCGGCGGTAGCCCAGTACCACGTGCTTCACATCCTGCTGGGGGTCTGCGTTGACCACCCGAAGCTGGATATATTGCAGCTCATCCCCGGCCAGGACCCGGTAGTTGAAGTAGTAGGTACGGTGCTCCGCCAGCTTTTCCCGGATGTAATTGGGCGCGGTGCCCCGCTCCACCAGGGTCCGGTCCTCCGGGTGGACCCTGGCTGCGATATACTGCTGGGTATACCAGGAGTAGGGCCGGTCCTGGAGCCGCCCGTCAAACAGGGCCGCGTTCCGGCCGCTGAGGCGGTAGGGCGTCACGATATCATGGTCCAGGTCCACGTAGCAGATGGATTCATAGTTGACGCTGAGGCCCTCAATGACCTCCATCTGCCGTCTGGCCTTTTTGTCCAGCCGTTCCTTTTTGTCGGTGGCGTCCCCCAGGAACACATAGAAAATATCGCCGATGGCCTCGCTGTGGACAAAGTGGCCGTAATCCTCAATCCAGCGCACACAGCCGTCCCGGCGGCAGGCCCGGTACTCCACGTAATCCAGGTCATATTTGCTGGCGGCAATCTGCCGCTGGATGCTCTCCTGCACGGCCGCACGGTCGTCGGGATGGACCAGCCCCCGGAAGGAGTTGTCTGTCATCGCCCGGAGTTCCTCCATGCTCCCGCACTGGAACATCCGCAGCAGCCCCTGGTTGGCGTAAAGCAGTTCCTCGCTCTGGTCCGCACGGTAGATCAGGAAGCCGCCGGGCATCTCGTCCATGAACTGGAGGAAGGGGTCTCCGGCCCCTGTCTCCCGCCCCGCCCCCGGGGACTGGCACAGTATTTGCAGAATTTTCTCAATGGAATAAGGTTCCTGGTTGCGCACAGCGGCAGCCCCCCTTTTTCTTTCCTTTGAATTCTACCACAAAACCGGCGGTTTGTCATTAGAGCAATTCTCAAAAATAACAAGAAAGAAAAGTATATGGCGCAGGCTGGAGCGCACCTGCCTGGTTTGAGGACAAGGAGTACGGCGAACTGGCCGGCTCCGTGTTCCGCAAGTACAAGGTGCACTATAAACCCCTGTCCCAATTCAAGTGGAACAGGGGTTTTTGCTTGTTCAGTTTTCCAGCGGCTTCATCGTGGGGAAGAGAATAACCTCCCGAATGGAGTCGGAGTTGGTCAGCATCATCACGCAGCGGTCAATGCCGATGCCCAGGCCGCCCGTAGGCGGCAGCCCGTACTCCAAAGCGGTGATAAAGTCGTCGTCCATCATGCCGGCTTCGTCGTCGCCCTTGTCCCGCAGTTCCACCTGCTTCTGAAAGCGCTGGCGCTGGTCGATGGGATCGTTGAGCTCGGAGAAGGCGTTGCCCATCTCGCTGCGGCAGATGAACAGCTCGAACCGCTCGGTGAGCCGGGGGTCCTTCGGAGAGCGCTTGGCCAGGGGGGACACGTCCACCGGGTGCATGGTGATGAAGGTGGGCTGAATGAGCTGATCCTCCACTCTCTGGTCAAAGCACTCGTACAAAGCGTTGCCCCAGGTCTTGTCCGCCGTTTCTGGAAGCTCCACCCCAATGGCCTTGGCGGCGGCGACCGCCTCTTCGTCGGAGGAGATGGCCATAAAGTCTATCCCACAGTACTGCTTGACCGCCTCGTGCATGGGCATCCGGGGCCAGCCGGGGGTCAGGTCGATATCCTCTCCCTGCCATTGCAGCTGATAGGTTCCCAGAAGCTTCTGGGCGGCGGAGGAGAGCAGATCCTCAAACAGGTCCATCATGTCGTTGAAGTCGGCGTAGGCCTGGTAGAGCTCGATGGTGGTAAACTCCGGGTTGTGCTTGGGGTCCATGCCCTCATTGCGGAAGATGCGCCCAATCTCATACACCCGGTCCATCCCGCCTACGATCAGCCGCTTCAGGGGCAGCTCGGTGGCAATGCGCATGAACATATCAATGTCCAGGGTATTGTGGTGGGTGATGAAGGGGCGGGCGGTGGCGCCGCCGGAGATGGTGTTCAATACGGGGGTCTCCACCTCTATGAAGCCCCGGCCGTCCATAAAGTCCCGGACGTGCTTGATAAACTGGGAGCGGATCACAAAATTGCGCTTCACGTCGGGGTTGACGATCAGGTCCACGTAGCGCTGGCGGTAGCGCAGCTCGGTGTTGGTCAGGCCGTGGAATTTCTCCGGCAGGGGGAGCAGGGACTTGCTGAGCAGGGTGACCTGCTGGCAGCGCACGGACATTTCCCCCCGCTGGGTGCGGAATACCACGCCCTTTACGCCCACAATGTCGCCGATGTCCAGCTTTTTGAAGCGGTTGTACTCCTCCTCGCCCATCTCATCTTTCCGGGCGTAGAGCTGGATGCGGCCGCTCTTGTCCTGCAAATCGCAGAAGGAGACCTTGCCCATGCCCCGCTTGGACATGAGACGTCCGGCCAGGGAGACGGGCTGTTCTTCCATGGCGTCGAAGTTGGCCTTGATCTGGGCGCTATCGCTGTCGGACACGTATTTGGTAATCTGGAAGGGATCGTTCCCGCTCTCCTGGAGCTCCTTGAGCTTGTCCCGGCGGATTTGCAGCAGCTGAGACAGATTCTCCTGGGCGTTTTCGGGGGTCTGCTGGGAATTCTTTTGTTCGGACATGAGGCCCACTCCTATCTTAAATTCGTTCTACTTTTATAACCTTATAATATACCGGGCCGGCGGGAGCGTCCACGGTTACGTCGTCCCCCTCATTTTTTCCCAACAGAGCCTTGCCGAAGGGGGAGTCCTCAGAAATGGAGCCGTTCATGGGGTCGGCCTCCTGGGAGCCCACAATTTTGTAGACCTCCTCCTCATTGAATTCCTTGTCCAGCACGGTGACGGTGGAGCCCAGGCGCACCTCGGACCCGGCGTGCCCGTCCTCTTCAATCACCACGTAGTTGGACAGAATCTCCTCAATTTCGGCCATCCGGGAGTAGAGCTTGCCCTGTTCGTTTTTGGCTTCGTCATACTCGCTGTTTTCCGACAGGTCGCCGAAGGAGCGGGCCTCTTTGATCAGCTCCGCCACTTCCTTTTCCCGCACGGACTTCAGGTATTGCATCTCATCCTGGAGCTCTTTCAGCCGCTCCGGGCTCAGTTTATATTCTTTTGCCATATTTCCAGCGCACCTTTCCCAAAAAATCTATTCCAAACATATGAGGACAAAAAAGCCACCATACATATCTCTGCAAATTATAAGAGGTTTATTTTGGGATGTCAAGTGAATTTACGGGAGAGCTCCATATGTTCATAAAAAATTTGCCAAAACCCCCTATGCAAACGGGAAAAATTATATTAAAATAGGGAGGATAAACAAGGGGTAGGGAACCAGCTTGGAAAAGGAGTGATTTTCCCATGGAACAACCGAAATATAAGCGGGTGCTGCTGAAAATCAGCGGCGAGGCTTTGGCCGGCGAGGCCAGCCGCGGCCTGGATTTCGATATGATCGGCCGGGTGTGCGATGTAATCAAGGAGTGCTGTGCCATCGGCGTCCAGGTGGGCGTGGTGGTAGGCGGCGGCAACTTCTGGCGGGGCCTGAAGGACGGCGGGGACAAGATGGTCCGGGTCCGGGCCGACCATATGGGGATGCTGGCCACCGCCATCAACGCCCTGGCTGTGGCCGACGTGCTGGAGCAGAAGGGGGTGGAGGTCCGGGTGCAGACCGCCATCGAGATGCGCGCTGTGGCCGAGCCCTATATCCGCTCCAAGGCGATACGGCATCTGGAAAAGGGCCGTGTGGTCATCTTCGGCTGCGGCACCGGCAACCCGTTTTTCTCCACGGATACCGCGGCGGTGCTGCGGGCGGCGGAAATTGACGCGGACGTGATTCTGCTGGCCAAAAATGTGGATGGGGTGTACTCTGCCGACCCCAAAAAAGACCCGGACGCGGTCAAATACGACACCATTACCTACGGCGATGTGCTGGCCCAGCGGCTCCAGGTGATGGACTCCACCGCCACCTCCCTGTCCATGGACAACAAGATCCCCGTGCTGCTCTTCGCCCTCAAAGACCCCCAGAACATTCTGCGGGTGGTGATGGGGGAGCGCATCGGAACCATCGTGGAAAACTAAAATACAATTCAGAAAGGAAGCGGAACCATGAGCGCCGAGACAAAAGTATATGAGGAAAAAATGCTGAAAACCATTGAGGTAGTCAAAGCCAACTTTGCCGCCGTCCGGGCAGGCCGGGCCAACGCCGGCGTGCTGGACCGCATTACCGTGGATTATTACGGCGCGGCCACGCCTTTGAACCAGGTGGCCGCCATCTCGTCCCCGGACCCCCGCACGCTTATGATCCAGCCCTGGGACGGCTCTCTGCTCAAGGCCATTGAGAAGGCCATCCAGACCTCCGACCTGGGCATCAACCCCCAGAACGACGGCCGGGTGATCCGGCTGGCCTTCCCCCAGCTCACCGAGGAGCGCCGGAAGGATTTGACCAAGCAGGTGCGCAAGTACGGCGAGGAGGGCAAGGTCGCCCTGCGCAATATCCGCCGGGACGCTATGGACGAGGTGAAGAAAAAGACCAAGAAGTCCGAGCTCACCGAGGACGACCAGAAGCTTTTGGAAAAAGAGCTTCAGGACCTGACCGACAAGCACTGCAAGGACATCGACGCGCTGACTGCCGCAAAAGAGCAGGAGCTGATGGCGGTGTAAAAAAAACGAAGCGGGCCGCCCCCTTCGGCGGTCCGCTTTCCGCGTATGGAATTGGGGGAGACAAATGGGCTTTTTCCGAAAAAACCAGGGGCCGGATACCGTTTTGGTGGATTTCGACCGCCTGCCCCGCCACATTGCGATTGTTATGGACGGCAATGGCCGGTGGGCAAAAAAACGCGGCCTCCCCCGTCGGGCGGGCCACGCGGCGGGGGCGGAGGTGTTCCGCACCATCGCCACCTACTGCAAGGACATCGGCCTGGACTACCTTACTGTCTACGCCTTTTCCACCGAAAACTGGAAGCGCCCCCAGGACGAGGTGGACGCCATCATGGGCCTTTTGAAGAAATACCTGCTGGAAGCCATTGGGCAAATGGAGCGGGACCGGGTAAAAATGGCGTTTTTCGGGGATCTGTCTCTTTTGACCCCGGAGCTGCGGGAGCTGTGCCATCGTACCCAGGAGATTTCCAAGCGGTATGAGGGCTGCCAGGTGAATATCTGTCTGAATTACGGGGGCCGGGACGAGATCATCCGGGCGGCGAGGGCCTACGCCCTGGACTGCCAGGAGGGGCGGGCGGACCCCAACCACCTGAGTCAGGCGGAATTTTCCGGCTATCTGTACTCCCGGGGGGTGCCCGACCCGGACCTGATTATCCGGCCCAGCGGCGAGCTGCGGCTGTCCAATTTCCTGCTGTGGCAGTCCGCCTATGCGGAGTATTACTTCACCGGTGTGCTGTGGCCCGACTTCACCAAGGAGGAGCTGCACCGGGCCATCGCCTCCTACCAGGGGCGTAACCGCCGGTTCGGAGGTGTTTGAGTTGGCAATACGCATTCTCAGCTCCCTGGTCCTGGGACCGGTATTTCTGGCGCTCATGTATTTCAATCCCACGTCGATGGTGGTGGCCATGTGCGGGATGATCGCCTATGAGCTGCTGCGGGCCACCAAGGTCGCCCGGCACAACTCCATGTACTTTTGGACCATTCTGGCCGCGGCGCTGCTCCCTCTGGGGGAGTACGCCCAGTGGGGGGACTGGTATTTCCGCCTGATTGCCCTGGGGCTTTTATGCGCTCTGTTTTTCGTGGCCATCCAAAAGCACGGGACCCAAGGGACCATCGGCCTGGAGCATGTGATGATCTGCATGTTCGCCGGGCTGCTGATTCCCACCATGCTCTCCTCCTTGATTCGCCTGCGGTCCATGGACCAGGGGCAGTTTTTGGTGTTCCTGCCGGTGATTTCCGCGTTTTTGACGGATATTGGGGCATACTTTACAGGGGTGTTTTTCGGAAAGCACCGGGGCATCACCAAAGTCAGCCCGAACAAATCCCTGGAGGGCTACTTAGGGGGCGTGGCCTTCGGCGGCGTATTCATGCTGCTGTACGGCACGGTTTTGGGCTTTTTGACGGACGTATCCATCTCCTATCCGCTGATGGCGCTGTACGGCCTGTGTGGCAGCGCGGTGACGGAGCTGGGTGATTTGTCCTTTTCGCTGATAAAGCGTCAGTACGGCGTCAAGGACTACGGCAATCTGATTCCCGGCCACGGGGGGATGCTGGACCGGTTCGACAGCATGATTTTTGCCGCTCCAATGCTGCTGGCTCTGGTTGAGCTGTTCCCGCCCCTGGGTTAAGGAGGTTTTTTGCATGTCAAAACGCATCAGTGTACTGGGCTCTACTGGCTCCATCGGACGGCAGGCGCTGGATGTCATCCGCACCTGCGGCCTGGAGGCCGCGGCCCTCACGGCGGGGCACAATGCCAAGCTGCTGGAGGAGCAAGTCCGGGAGTTCAAGCCCCGGCTGGCGGTTTTGCTGGAGGAGTCCGCCGCCAAAGACCTCCGGGTCCGGGTGGCGGATACCGGTACAAAGGTTGCCAGCGGAGTGTCCGGTCTGGTGGAGGCCGCAGAGCTGGACTGCGCGGATACGGTGCTGACAGCCATTGTGGGCATTGCGGGCCTGCGCCCCACTATGGCCGCCATCCGCCAAGGCAAGCGGATCGCCCTGGCCAACAAGGAGACCCTGGTGTGCGCCGGGCGGCTGGTGATGGAGGAGGCCAGGGACTACGGCAGCAAAATCGTCCCCGTGGACTCGGAGCACTCCGCCCTGTTCCAGTCCCTCCAGGCGGGGCGGGCCTGCGAGGTGAAGCGGCTGATTCTGACCTGCTCCGGAGGGCCCTTTTACGGCAAAACCAAGCAGGACCTGGAGTCCGTCACCCGGGAGGACGCCCTGAAGCACCCCAACTGGGCCATGGGGGCGAAAATCACCATCGACTCGGCGACGCTGATGAACAAGGGCCTGGAGTTCATCGAGGCCATGCACCTCTATGATATGCCCCCGGAAAAAATTTCCGTGGTCATCCACCGGGAGAGTATAATTCACTCCCTGGTGGAATACTGTGACAATGCCATGATTGCCCAGATGGGGGTGCCGGATATGCGCCTGCCCATCCAGTACGCCTTCACCTGGCCCAACCGGACCCCCGGTCCCGCCGCGCCCCTGGACCTGGCGGCCTGCGGGACGCTGAGCTTCGGCGCGCCGGACCTGGAGAGCTTCCCCTGTCTGGCCCTGGCCATACAGGCCGCGCACCGGGGGGGAAACGCCGGGGCGGTGCTCAACGGAGCCAACGAGGCGGCGGTGGGCCTGTTTTTAGAGGGGAAAATCCGCTTTCTGGATATTCCCCGGCTGGTGGAACAGGCCCTGGAGCGGGTGGAATTCGTCCCCGCACCCAGCATGACGCAGGTTTTGCAGGCGGATCAGGCCGCCCGTGAGGAGGTTCTATGTATATCATCGCAGCTATTCTGATTTTTGGACTCTTAATCGCCGTCCACGAGCTGGGGCACTTTGCCACCGCCAAGCTGCTTGGGGTCAGCGTAGAAGAATTTTCCATCGGCATGGGTCCCCTGCTGTGGAGCCGGCAGAAGGGGGAAACCCTCTACAGCCTGCGGGCGCTGCCCATCGGCGGGTTCTGCGCCCTGGAGGGGGAGGACGAGGAGTCAGACGACCCCAGGGCCTTCGGACGGGCGAGGGCCTGGAAAAAATTCCTGATCCTGGTGGCCGGCGCCGCGATGAATTTCCTGGTCGGGGTGCTGCTGTGCCTCATTCTGAGCGCCCCCAATCAGGCGTTCATCACGGCGGAGATTGCCAGCTTCAACGAGAACTTTTCCCTCCAGGGGGAAGATGGGCTGATGGTGGGGGACCGGATTATCTCCATCGACGGGGAGCGCATCTATTTGTACTCCGACATCCTCCTGATGCTCTCCCGCAGCGGCGAGACCATGGATCTGGTGGTGGAGCGAAACGGGAAAAAACTGGTGCTGGACGACTTCCCCCTGGTCCCCCGGGAGTACACCGAGAACGGCATAACGGTGCGCCGGTATGGAATGACCTTCCACGTTGAGGAGGCGACCCTGGGAAGCCGCCTGGAAAACGGCTGGCTGACGGCGGTGGACTTTGTGCGGCTGGTGCGCCTGAGCCTGGGAGATCTGCTTGCAGGCCGGGCGGGCCTGCGGGATTTGTCCGGCCCCATTGGCATTGTGGACGTAATGAGCGAGGTGGGGGAGGCCTCCGACACGGTCTGGGACGCGTTTTATAACGTGATCTATTTTGCGGCGCTGATCGCGGTGAACCTGGCGGTGATGAACCTGCTGCCCCTGCCCGCCCTGGACGGGGGGCGCATTTTCTTCCTGTTTTTGAACGGACTGTGGCTGCTGCTGTTCCGAAAAACCATCAACCCCAGATATGAGGGCTATGTCCATATGACGGGAATGGCCCTGCTGATGGGGCTGATGCTGGTGGTGGCCTTCAGCGACATTGGGAAATTATTTGGACGGTGAGCCGATGACAAAGCAGATTCTGGTGGGCGGGGTGGCCATAGGCGGCGGGGCCCCGGTGTCCATCCAATCCATGACCAACCGCCCCGCCCACGACGTGGAGGGAACCCTGGCCCAGCTCCGGGCCCTGGCCGCCGCCGGGTGCGAGATCGCCCGGCTGGCAGTGCCGGACCTGGAGGGAGCCCGGGCCTTTGGAAAAATCAGGGAACAGAGCCCCCTGCCCCTGGTGGCGGACATTCATTTCGACTACAAGCTGGCCCTGGAGGCCGCCGCCGCCGGGGCGGACAAAATCCGCATTAACCCGGGAAATATTGGCGGGGAGGACCGGGTAAAGGCGGTGGCGGCGTGCTGCCGTTTACATAACATCCCGATCCGGATTGGCGTAAACGGGGGCTCCCTGGAAAAAGAGATTTTGGCGAAATATGGAAAACTATGCCCGGAGGCCATGGTGGAATCGGCCTTTGGGCACATCCGCCTGTTGAATCGGTTCGATTTTGACGACATCTGCCTGTCCTTAAAATCCTCCAGTGTGCCGGTGACTATGCGGGCCTGCCAGCTGATGCGGGAGCGCAGCGATTACCCGCTGCACCTGGGGGTGACCGAGGCGGGGACGGTGAAAATGGGGACCCTCAAATCCGCCGTGGGCGTAGGGGGCCTGCTGGCCCTGGGGATCGGGGAGACCATCCGGGTATCCCTGTCCGCAGACCCGGTGGAGGAGGTCTACGCCGCCCGGGACATTTTAAAGGCGGCGGGCGTGCGGAAGGACGGCCCGGAGCTGGTGTCCTGCCCCACCTGCGGACGGACGAAAATTGACCTGATTGGGCTGGCCAACCAGGTGGAAGAACGGCTGAAGAACGTGGAAAAGCCCATCACGGTGGCGGTGATGGGCTGTGTGGTCAACGGCCCCGGCGAGGCCTCTGCCGCCGACTGCGGGATTGCAGGGGGCGCGGGGGAGGGCCTGCTGTTTCAAAAAGGAAAAATTATCAAGAAGGTGCCCCAGGAACAGCTGGTGGACGAGCTGTTCGCGCTGATTGCGGAGCTGTAACGGGCGGCCCTCACAACGCAAAGGAGAAAACCATCAATGTCCAAAAAAATCCCATTTTTACAAATGTTTTCCCTCCTGCGGGCGGTCACTGAGCTGGCCGCAGCCACCCAGAATTGGCTGATCACCGCCGCCGCCATCGACAAAACCAGCCGCAGCGCCAAAATCCAAATCGAGGGCGCTTCCGGGGCGGGGGGGAACCTGCTGGACCAGGCGGAGCAGGCCATTGCCAGGGCTTACGGCCTGAACTCGGTGAAAATTGAGGTCTCCCAGGACGCGCCCCCGCCGCCTCCGTCCGGGCAGGAGGACCCCTTCGCCAAGACGGAGGCCATCCGCAAGGCCGCCCTGCGGGAGCTCAAACGCCCCGCCTCCACCGCCGCGCCCGGCAAAAAGCCCCCCGCCGGGAGCACGATTTTCGGCAAGGCCATCAAGCGCCCCCCCACTCCCGTCGGAGAGCTGGAGCTGGATATGGGCATGGTGGCCGTGGAGGGGGACGTGTTCAATGTGGAGAACAAGGAGCTGAAAAAGCGGGGGGCCTGGGTGGTGGCCTTTGACATGAGCGACGGCACCGGGTCCATCCGGGTCAGCAAATTCCTGCCCGGGGACGAGGGAAAGTCCATCGTGGACCGGGTAAAAGCGGGGATGCACCTCCAGGTTCAGGGCCGGCTGAACATGGACCGGTTCTACGGTGACATGGTGCTGGAGCCGGTGGCCATCCGGGAGCTGCCCAAGGTCATGAAGCAGGACGACGCCCCGGAAAAGCGGGTGGAGCTGCATCTGCACACCACCATGTCCAATATGGACGCGCTCACCTCCGTAAAGCCCAAGCTGGGGCCGGAGAAGAACGTGGTCAAGCGGGCGGAGAACTGGGGCCACCGGGCCATCGCCATCACCGACCACGGCGTAGCCCAGTCCTTCCCGGACGCGTGGCACTCGGCAAAAAACATCAAAATTCTGTACGGCGTAGAGGCATATTTTGTCAACGATGTGGACGACCGGGTAGTGGTCCACGGCGCCCCGGAGGGGGACCTGGACCGGGAGATCGTCTGTTTCGACCTGGAGACCACTGGCCTGGACAAGCGCCGGGAGGTTATCATTGAAATCGGCGCAGCGGTCCTGAAAAACGGCCAGGTGACCGACACGTTCAACACGTTCGTGTCCCCGGGCCGGATTCTGGACCCGCAGATCATCCGCCTCACCGGCATCACCGACGAGATGCTGGAGGGGGCCCCCTCCCAGAAGGAGGCCCTGGAGGCATTTTTGGCCTTCGCGGGGGACCGTCCCCTGGCGGCCCACAACGCGGAGTTCGATATGGGCTTTGTGTCCGAGGGGTGCCGGAAATTTGGCATTCCCTTTGAAAATCCGTCGATCGACAGCCTGATTCTGGCCCAAAACCTTCTGCCGGAGCTGTCCAAATTCAAGCTGGACGTTGTTGCGGAGTACCTGGACCTGCCGTCCTTCAACCACCACCGGGCCAGCGACGACGCGTCCACCGTGGCCTATATGCTGCCCCATTTCTGGAAGCGGCTGCGGGAGATGGGCGTGGAGCGGCTGGACCAGGTCAACCAGGCCATGCTGAACCTCCGGGGGAAGGGAAAGGCCAAGCGCCAGCCCCGGCACCTGATCGTCCTGGCGAAAAATCAGATGGGCCTGCGCAACTTATATAAGCTGGTCTCCGTGGCCCATCTGGAGCACTTCAAACGCGTGCCTATTATGCCTAAATCCGTCATCAACGCCAACCGGGAGGGGCTTATTTTGGGCTCCGCCTGCGAGGCCGGGGAGCTGTTTCAGGCGGTGGTCAAGGGGAAAAACTGGGACGAGCTGAAACGCATCGCCTCCTGGTACGACTATCTGGAGATCCAGCCCCTGTGCAACAACCGGTTTATGCTCCGGAAGGGGCTTGTCCGCAGCGAAGAGGAGCTGCGGGAGTTCAACCGGATCATCGTGAGACTGGGGAAGGAGCTGGGGAAGCCGGTGTGTGCCACCGGGGACGTGCATTTCCTGGACCCGGAGGACGAGATTTACCGGCATATCCTGCTGGCCTCCAAGGGCTTTGAGGACGCGGACGAGGCGTTGCCCATCTACTTCAAGACCACCCAGGAGATGCTGGACGAGTTTGCGTATCTGGGCAAGGAGACGGCCTATGAAGTGGTGGTCAGGAACACCAATATGATTGCCGACTGGTGCGACCCCATCGACCCCTTGCCCAAGGGGCTGTTCTCCCCCAAGCTGGAGGACTCCGACGGGGAGCTGAAGCGGCTGGTGTGGGGAAAATGCTGCGACCTTTATGGGGAAAATCCGCCCCAGCTTGTGGTGGACCGGATCAACGTGGAGCTGGGGGATATCATTGGCTGCCACTACGACGTGATCTATATGTCCGCCCAGAAGCTGGTCCAAAACTCCCTGGAGCACGGCTATCTGGTGGGCTCCCGGGGTTCGGTGGGCTCCTCCCTTGTGGCCTTCATGTCCGGCATCACGGAGGTAAACTCCCTGCCGGCCCACTACCGCTGTCCCAACTGCAAGCACTCTGACTTCGAGTTCGGCCCTGCCAACGGCTACGGCTGCGGGGCGGATATGCCCGACGCGGTGTGTCCCGTGTGCGGGACCCCCTATCAGAAGGATGGCTTTAACATCCCCTTTGAGACCTTTTTGGGCTTCGGCGGCGATAAGGTCCCGGATATTGACCTGAATTTCTCCGGTGAGTACCAGTCCAACGCCCACAAGTACACCTTTGAGCTCTTCGGGCAGACCCACGTATTCCGGGCCGGGACCGTTACCTCCGTAAAGGACAAGGTCGCCTATGGCTATGTAAAGAACTACCTGAGCGAGCGGGGGAAAACGGTCTCAAAAGCGGAGGAAAACCGGTTGGTTCTGGGCTGCACCGGGGTAAAAAAGACCAGCGGCCAGCACCCCGGCGGCATGGTGGTCATTCCCCAGGACAAGGAAATCTATGATTTCTGTCCGGTCCAGCACCCCGCCGACGACCCCAATACAGATACGATTACCACCCATTTTGAATACCACTCCATGGAGAGCAATCTGCTGAAGCTGGATATGCTGGGCCACGACGACCCCACCATGGTCCGGATGCTGGAGGACCTGACGGGCGTAAACGCCCGGGAAATCCCCCTGGACGACCAGGCCACCATGTCCCTGTTCACCTCCTCCAAGGAGCTGGGCTTTGAGAACGACAAGGTGCTGGGGCCCACCGGCGCGGTGGCGATTCCGGAATTCAACACCCAGTTCACCCGCGGCGTGCTGGAGGAGACACAGCCGACTCAGTTTGATATGCTGCTGCGGATCTCCGGCTTTACCCACGGCACCGACGTGTGGCTGGGCAACGCCCGGGACCTGATTTTGCAGCAAAATATCCCTGTTGGCCAGTGCGTGGGCTGCCGTGACGACATTATGATTTTTCTGATCTCCAAGGGGCTGGAGCCCAAGCGGTCCTTTAAGATCATGGAGTCGGTCCGAAAGGGCCGCGGCCTGCCCGACGGAGCGGAGGAGGAGATGCGAGCCGCGGGGGTGCCGGACTGGTATATCAGCTCCTGCAAAAAAATCGCCTACCTGTTCCCCAAGGCCCACGCCGTAGCCTACGTGATGATGGCCTTCCGGATTGCGTGGTTCAAGGTCCACCGGCCCCTGGCGTTTTACGCCGCGTTTTTCTCCATTCGGGCAAAAGCTTTCGACGAGAGCTGTATGTGCCGGGGGATGGAGGTCTGTCAGCAGAAAATGCGGCAGATCATTGCCAAGGACAAGGATGCTTCGGCGGTGGAAAAGGATATGCTGACCACCCTGGAGGTCTGCTACGAGTTTTACCTCCGGGGCTTCACCTTCCGCCGGATGGACTTATACGAGTCCCAGGCGATTCTGTTTAAGCTGGACCAGGAGCACAACGCCCTGATTCCGCCCTTTGTGTCGGTGGCGGGGCTGGGGGAGACCGCCGCTATCTCCCTGGCAGAGCAGCGGGAGGGCCGGAGGTTTATCTCGATTGAAGAGGTGTCCGCCGCCTGCCCCAAGGTATCAAAAACGCACATCGAGCTTTTGAAGGAGGCGGGAGCTTTTGGCAGTATGCCGGAGACCAGCCAGATGGACTTGTTTGCCATGCTGGGATAATAATGATTACCAAATTGACAAAATCCAGCGCAGTATGTATACTAAATAGGCCGGCCCACTTGGGCCGGCCAGGAGGGCGCTGCTATCCGAAACGGTAGGCGGTTCAGCCACATCCTCCGAAAAGGAGGTGAGGCTATATGCGGATTACACTACATATCGGAGCCTTTACGGTGACGATTATAGTAAAACGCAGAAACCGCCACCCTGCACGGTGACGGTTTCTATCAATTTAGAACCAAATACCCTGTTGGGCTGAACCGCTGATTGCAGACGCCCTTCTGTTTCTTATTATAACAGGTTCAACTTTTTTGTCAAGCAGTAAGGAGGGAGCACTGTGGCCATAGATTTTTCCGAGCTGGAGCCGGATTTTGAAAGCCCCGAACCCCTTGTCACCACCTCCGTGACCCGGGAGGACGAGGGGGAATACTCCCTGCGCCCCCAGGCTTTGCAGGAGTACATCGGCCAGGAGAAGGCCAAGGGCAACCTGAGCGTGTTCATTCAGGCGGCCAAAATGCGCCAGGAGCCTTTGGACCACGTGCTGCTTCATGGTCCCCCGGGCCTGGGCAAGACCACATTGAGCAACATCATCGCCAACGAGATGGGGGTGAATATCCGCATCACCTCCGGCCCTGCCATCGAAAAGGCGGGAGATCTGGCGGCATTGCTCACCAATCTGGGGGAAAACGATATTCTGTTTGTAGACGAGATTCACCGGCTGAACCGGGCGGTGGAGGAGATTCTCTATCCGGCTATGGAGGACTATGCCATCGACATCATCATCGGCAAGGGCCCCTCCGCCAACTCCGTGCGGCTGGACCTGCCCAAATTCACCCTGATTGGCGCGACAACCCGGGCGGGCCAGCTGTCCGCCCCCCTGCGGGACCGGTTCGGCGTGACCCTGCGGCTGGAGCTGTACACCCCGGAAGAGCTGGCGCTGATTGTTACCCGCTCCGCCGGGATTCTGGAGGTCCCCATCGAGCCGGAGGGGGCCATGGAGATCGCCCGCCGGTCCAGGGGGACCCCCCGCATCGCCAACCGGATGCTGCGCCGGGTGCGGGATTTTGCCCAGGTGCTGGCGGGAGGCGTGATTACCAAAAAGGTGGCCGACCAGGCCCTTACCGCTCTGGAGATCGACCACCTGGGCCTGGACGCTATCGACCACCGGATGCTGCGCAGCATTATCGAAAACTACCGGGGGGGGCCGGTGGGGCTGGACACCCTGGCGGCCACCATCAACGAGGAGGCGGTCACCCTGGAGGACGTATATGAGCCCTATTTGATGCAGCTGGGCTTTTTGACCCGGACACCCCGGGGCCGGTGCGTAACGGCGAAGGCGTTTGAGCACCTGGGGCTGCCCGTCCCCGGCGGGAGCGGAAACAGCTTGGAACAACTGAGTTTTTAAGAGTGAGGTGTTGGACTATGGGAAAATTATTTGGAACCGACGGCATTCGTGGAATCGTCAACGCCGGACTGGACGCGGATTTGGCCTATAAAGTGGGTCTGGCGGCGGCAATCGTGCTGGCGAAGGAAAAAAAGCCGGGGGAAAAGCCCCTGGTGACCATCGGCAAGGACACCCGTATCTCCGGGGACCTGCTGAAAGGCTCCCTGATCGCGGGGCTGTGCACCGCCGGAGCGGACGTGCTGGACCTGGGCACCCTGCCCACCCCCGGCGTGGCCTGGGTGACGGTGGACGAGGGGGCGGACGCGGGCATCGTCATCTCCGCCAGCCACAACCCCTTTGCCTACAACGGGATTAAAATTTTCAACGGCCAGGGCTTCAAGCTCTCCGACGAGCTGGAGGAGAAAATTGAGGACATCGTGCTCTTTGGCAGCAACAACATCCCCATGAAAACCGGCGGGGAGATCGGCAAGGTCAGCTACGCGGCCCCCAAGGCCTCCGAGGACTACATCGACCACCTGGAGGACACCATCGACTCCACCCTGGGAGGGCTGCGGATTCTGGTGGACTGCGCCAACGGCGCGGCCAGCGCCACCGCCGCCCGGCTGTTCGACCGGTTCTCCAGGCTGCGCACCGACGTCATCAACGCCGACCCGGACGGGGTGAACATCAACGATCAGTGCGGTTCCACCCACATGGACTCCCTGGCCGCCATGGTCACGGCGGGGCGCTATGACCTGGGTCTGGCCTTCGATGGGGACGCGGACCGGTGTCTGGCGGTGGACGAGCGGGGCAGTCTCATTGACGGGGACCAGATTATGGCCGCCTGCGGCCTGGACCTGCGGGCCAAGGGGGAGCTGGCCGGCGGCACAATCGTGGGCACCGTTATGACCAACGAGGGCCTGCGCCGGTACGCCAGAGAGCAGGATTTGAACCTGGAGTGCACCGACGTGGGGGACCGGAACGTGCTGGAGCGGATGCTGGAGAAGGGCTACGCCCTGGGGGGCGAGCAGTCGGGCCACATGATTTTCCGGAAATACGCCACGACGGGGGACGGACAGCTCACCGCCCTGCAAATTCTGGCTCTGCTGAAGGAGAGCGGCAAGAAAGCGTCGGAGGTATTCGGAGCCTGTCCCCGGTATCCCCAGTGCCTGGTGAACATCCCGGTGGAGGATAACGATGTGAAAAAAGCCATTATGGCCAGCGGTGAATTGGCTCAGGCCATCCGGGCGGTGGAAGAAAAACTGGCGGATACCGGCCGGGTTTTGGTGCGCCCCTCCGGGACAGAGGCCCTGATGCGGGTGATGGTTGAGGCCCAAACGGAGGAGGGCGCCCGGTCCGCGGCGGAGGAATTGGCCGGCCTGATCCGAAAAATGGCCTGATTTCACAAAAAGATCAGGAAAAAGACTTGACAAATCCGCTCATTTTGTTTACTATGAATAGGAGCAATCTTCTATGGGCGTTTTACAATCCAGTCAATCGTCCTCTTCCGACGAGGCGCTGTGTAAGCAGGCCGCCAAGGGCGACCCTGCGGCAGAAGAAGAACTGGCCGTGCGGTATGCCCGTCTGGTGCGGGCCTGTGCGCGCCCCCTGTTTTTGGCGGGGGGAGACAGCGAGGATCTGATCCAGGAGGGAATGGTGGGTCTGCTCACCGCCATCCGGAGCTTTGACGTCGGACGGGACGCGTCCTTCCGCACTTACGCGGAAATCTGCATCCGCAGCCGGCTGCACAGCGCCATCCGGGCAGCCCAGCGGGATAAACACTCTCCTCTGAACCACAGCGTTTCGCTGCCCCCTCTTTTTGATGAATCCAACGCGCATCTGTTCCCCCGGGAAAAGAGCCCTGAAGACGTCGTCATCGGCAGAGAGGAATTCGAGGAAAAACTTGACGCGCTGAAGGGTCAGCTTTCCAGCTTCGAGCTGAACATTTTGCAGCTATATCTTGGCGGTTTCTCCTGCAGAGAAATTGCAGTCCGGGTAGGCCGGTCCTCCAAATCGGTGGACAATGCCGTGCAGCGTATCCGGAAAAAATGGGCGCGGCCATAACCATCGGCGTTTTCAGCATAAGCTGATCGCAAAAATACACCACCCATACAAACTTGGGTACGAATCAAAGAGAGGGAAAACCAATGTACGAAGACAAAATCCTGGTATGCAAAGAGTGCGGCAACGAGTTCACCTTTACCGCTGGTGAGCAGGAGTTCTATGCGGAGCGCGGCTTCCAGAACGAGCCCCAGCGCTGCAAGCCCTGCCGTGACGCCCGCAAGAACGCCGCCCGTGGCCCCCGTGAGTACTTCACCGCCACCTGCGCCGCCTGCGGCGGTGAGGCGAAGGTTCCCTTCGAGCCCAAGTCTGACCGGCCTGTCTATTGCAGTGACTGCTTTGCCCGTATGCGTGAGCAGGGCTGATTGAACGCCAGGAAAGAAATGTGTAAAAACCGGCACAGCATAGCTGTGCCGGTTTTTTGTCTGGAGAAGTCACAGCCGAAAAAACTCTGGTCAAATCCGCGCAAAAGGCGTATAATAAGGTTCAGCAATTTTTTGGAGGAACACTTACATGGTACAAGACGCCAAACGATCCATCGCCTATCTGTGCCCCCACTGCCGCCAGTCCATCGTGGTAGAGCGGGACCTGTTTTCTCTGGCCGCATCCCCCACCAAAATCAAATGCCCCTGCGGCCATTCCGCCCTGGAGATCGAATTTCTGCCCCAGCGGGTGCAGCTGCGGGTCCCCTGCCTGTTCTGCGGCCGGGAGCACCAGGTCTCCTGCTCCTCCCACGCCTTTATCAAGGAAAAAGCTATGGCTTTTTCCTGCGCCATTTCCGGGCTGGACTGCTGCTATGTGGGGGAGCAGGCCCCGGTCTATGCCGCCACCGCCCGGCTGGAGCAGACGGCGGACAAGCTGTTCCGGGAGGAAGAGGAAGAAGAGCAGAGTCCGTTTCTGGATGAAATTGTCATGCATGAGGTGCTCTCTGAGCTGCGGGATATCGCCCAGCGGGACGGAATCTCCTGTAGCTGCGGCTCCCACCAGTGGGATTTTCAGGTGAACTACAGCTCCATCGACTTGAAATGCCGGGACTGCGGGGCCCAGATGCGCATTCCTGCCGCCACCGCCGACGACATCGACAGCATTTGCAGCAAAATGACCCTGGTGATCCGGGGAAGGGGGGAGCGGCCATGAGTCTGGAGTATGAGTGCCGGCAGACTATCGACAGCCGGGACGTGGATGGTGCAGGCTGCTGCCGGGCCTCCGCTCTGCTGGGGCATATGCAGGAGGCGGCTACCCGAGCCGCGGAGACAAGCGCCTTCGGCCGAAAAATCATTTTGGAGCAGTACCATGCCTTCTGGATGCTCACTCGGATTTTCTTCTGGCTTCAGCGCCCCCTCCGGTGGGGGGAGGAGCTGACCATCCGTACCTGGCACCGGGGCGGCCGGGCCGCTATGCTCTACCGGGACTTCGACCTGCTGGTTGGGGGCGCGCCGGTGGGGGAGGGGGTGTCCGCCTGGGTGCTGGCGGACCAGGACTCCCGCCGGCTGCTGCGGCTGGGCGACATTCCGGAGATCCAGGGAACGGAGGGGACCCACTGCAAAACCCTGAAGCTGTCCAAATTAAAGCGCCCAGAGAGCCTCACCCTGGCGGAGCGCCGCCCTATGCGGTACAGCGATACGGACATCAACAACCACGTGAACAACACCCGCTATGCGGATTTTGCCTGCGATATGGTGGGGATGCCCCGGGAGGGGCAGTTTTTGTCGGAGCTGCGGCTGGGTTTTCTGTCCGAGTGCCGGATGGGGGAGGTTTTGGAGATCTTTACCGGAGGAGAGCCGGACCGGCCCTTTGTGCTGGGGCGCGACGGGCAGGGAAAGGACCGGTTTGAGGCGGAGCTGGGATTTGGGAGCTGCCCCTTATCCGGCCCACTTTTCTAACCGGGCGAAAAGCCGCTTGGTCAGAACGTGACACAAAATGCCGCGGAAGATCAGGTCAAGCACCATAGCCGCCCACACGCCAGCCAGACCCATATGGGCGCGGAGCAGCAGAATGGGGGTTAAAACGACCCGTACCCCCCACATCCCGCTCAGCACCACCAGGAAGAGCAGGGAAAATCAGGAAATAATTCAAGATAATATTGAGGGTGTTTGCCCCTGCGTTCAACCGCAGGGGCGTTTTGGTATCGCCCGCGCACCGCAGTACCGCAGAAAAAACTGACCCAGTTTTCCGCTGCATATTATTGACAGGCTTGCAGGGCACATGGTATCATGACTAGGATTTTTCTGATTTTTTGCGGCGGGTCTGCGCAAGCCCGGCGGAACGACAGACCGGGGAACGGTCAATATGGAGGACAGGCATATGGATTATTCAGGGGGACTTTTGGAACGAACTGGAGAAGGCGCTCCGGCCGCCGGAGTCTATGAGCAGCACGGCGGCATACAGAGCGTTCAGAACCTGGAGGCCGTGATTAACGAAGGTCTGCGCGCGGCTCTGCTGGAGGAGACGCCGGACCAGTCGCTGGAGGTTTTGCTGGAGCATCTGGGAAAGGCGCTGCACGGGGAACGGACATATATATTTGAGCAGAACGAGTCCGGCGGGGATGACAATACCTATGAATGGGCGGCCGACGGGGTGAAGCCGGAAAAGGACAGCCTGCAAAATGTCCCTTCGGAGGTCTGCGCAAGCTGGTATCTGAAATTTAGCGTCGGCAAGCATATTGTGATTGAAAACCTGGAGGAGATCCGGGAGACAGACCCGCTTCAGTATGAGAATCTGAAGCGGCAGGGCATTCATTCCCTTGTGGTGGTTCCCCTGTATAACGGGAAAAAGATTATCGGCTTTTATGGCGTGGACAATCCTCCGGTGAAGCTGCTGGAATACGCGTCCAATATGCTCCAGACGGCGGCGTACTTTATTGTATCCTCCCTGAAGCGGCGCAATCTGGTCCGGGAGCTTCAAAAACGGAGCTATAACGTGCTCCATGCCCTCAGCGTAGACTATCTGGGCATCTATGAGGTGAACTTCGACACAGGCGAGTGCGAGGTCTACCGCAGCAGCGAACAGATGGGCGTGGATTGGGCGGCCTATTTTCAGGACGGCTACGGGGCGGCGATGGAGCGGTATATTTCCGGATATGTGGTGCCCCGGGACCAGGAGCGGCTGCGCGCGGTGACGGAGAAGAGCTATGTGCTGGACCGGCTCAGGGCCAAGAAGAAATTTTCGGTCCGGTTCCAGGTAAAGGACAGCGCCTCCGGGCTGAAAAACCTGGAGCTCCATTTTTCCGCCACGGAAAAGACCGCGGCGGAGAACTGCGCGATTTTCGCCCAGCGGGACGTCAACGCCCTTGTGGAGCAGGAGGAGAAATATAAGCTGGAGGCCCGGCAGAGCCTGGAGGACATTCTGGAGGGCGCCCGGACCGGAATCTGGACGATTGAGCTGGAGGAGGGCTGTCCGCCGAGAATGTACGCGGACCGGACGATGCGGATTCTTCTGGGGGTGCCGGATGCGATCGGGCCGGAGGAGTGCTACCGGCGGTGGTTTGCGGGCATTGAGCCGGATTATGTGGCGATGGTGGAGGAATCCGTCCAGGAGATGCTGAAGGGCGGGCGCTCGGAGGTGGTCTACCCCTGGAACCATCCGAAGCTGGGGAAGATCTATGTCCGCTGCGGGGGCGTGCCGGACAGGACCTTCAAAAAAGCCGGCGTCAGCCTGAACGGATACCATCAGGACATCACCGAGACTATGGTGACCCGCAAGAAGCAGGAGCAGTCTATTATGGAGCTTCTGGAGCGGGTGCAGCAGGCAAACTCGGCCAAAAGTGAATTTCTCTCCCATATGTCCCACGATCTCCGCACACCCATCAACGGGATTTTGGGTATGCTGTCCATTCTGGAAAACAGCCGGGACAACCCGGAGCTGCGCCGGGAGTACCGGAAGAAAATCCGCGTATCCACGGAGCATCTGCTGTCCCTGGTGAACGACGTTCTTCTGGTCAGCAAGCTGGAGAGCGGAAGGCCTATGATGGTGGAGGAGCCCTTTGACCTGCATGATACATTGGAGGACTGCATCACGATTTTATCCCCTCTGGCGGAGGAGCGGGGCATTCGGCTGAAGCTGGAGGACGCCGGACTGCGGCACAGCAGAGTGATTGGAAATCCGCTGCATTTAAAGCAGATTTTGACAAACGTCATTGACAATGCCCTCCGGTACAACCGGCCCCATGGCGCCGTCTTTGTCCGGGCGGAGGAGACCGCCTGCGAAGCCGGAACGGCGTACTGCCGGTTTGTGGTGGAGGACACCGGAATCGGCATTGGAGAGGAATTCAAGGAGCACATTTTTGAACCGTTCACACAGGAGCACCAGGGAGCCAGAACAAATTACAACGGCGTGGGGCTGGGTATGTCCATCGTCAAGAAGCTGGTGGACCAGATGAAGGGAACGGTTGAGATTGACAGCCGGATCGGCAAGGGGAGCGTGGTGCAGATCACGCTTCCTGTTCGCGTGGATGAGACGGAGCTGGGAGAAGCCGCGGAGGAAGTTTGGAGGATGCCGGACAATATTGCCGGGATGCGGGTGCTTCTGGTGGAGGACAACGAGATCAACTGTGAAATCGTGGAGTACGTTCTCCGGGACGCAGGTGTGGAGGTTGTAACGGCCTGCAACGGGAAAGCGGCTGTGGACGCGTTCACGGCCGCCGCGCCG
Source organism: uncultured Oscillospiraceae bacterium (assembly GCA_910588455.1). GTDB lineage: Bacteria > Bacillota > Clostridia > Oscillospirales > Oscillospiraceae > Lawsonibacter. The sequence goes on along the minus strand of CAJUPG010000011.1, from coordinate 4,474 downwards.
GGGGCGTTTGACTGTGTGCTCATGGATCTGATGATGCCGGTTATGAGCGGCTATGAGGCAGCGCGGGTGATTCGCGGGCTGAACCGGAGGGATGCGGAGGCTGTGCCCATCATAGCCCTGTCGGCCAACGCGTTCGATGAGGATGTTGCGCTGGCAAAGGATGCCGGGATGAATGAACACCTGGCAAAGCCGGTGGACATCCACAAAATGTTCCAGGTGATGAGCCGCCTGAGAGGCTGACCGGGCCGGTAAATGGCGCCGGACGGCCAGATCACTTAACAATGTAAACACGGTGGAGATGGAAACGTATGAAAAACAGAGCTTTGCCGCGTGCGTTTAAAATCAGCATAGCGGTGATTATTTGTTTCACGATTTTCGTGTTTTCCTTTCTTGGGATATCCATTCACAATATGAGCGAAAGCACGATTGAGGAGATCGGAACCGCTTATATGGCCGGAATGAATGAGCAGGTATCGCTGCATTTTGAAACGATCATTGAGCTTCGCCTGACAATGGCGGAATCCATTGCGCATATTGCGGCGGGAGACGCGGACTCGGGTTACGGCTCCCGGGAAGAGATTGAATACGGCGCAAGAGCAAGGCACTTTTTATGCGCCGCCCTGTATTCGCCCGATGGGGAAATTGAAATGATTTATGGCGATCCCGTGGAGCTGAAGCACCCAGAGCCGTTTTTGGAGAGCCTGCGGAACGGAGAGCGGAAAACGGCGTCCGCGGTTAACAGCAGCGGAAACGGAGTGATTTTGTTCGGCGTCCCCTGCGAGTATCCCATGTCCGGCGGCGGGGACAGCCTTGCGATCGTTGTGGGACTGTCCACCCAATATATGGGTGAGGTCCTCTTTCTCGATTCGGATCAGTCCTTGAGCTACTCGTTTGTCATACGAAAGGACGGCAGCTACGTTGTCGGAACCGAGTATGACGCCCATGAGAATTATTTTGACAGGCTGACCAGCATTTTTGAAGGACAGGACCAGGAGGGCGCTTTTTACATTGAGCAGCTGATGGAGGCGATGCGCACAAATGAAGATTACTCCGTGATTCTGACAAGCGGCGAATCCCGCCGCCATCTGTACTGCACCAGTCTCCCCTACTGTGATTGGTATTTGGTGACGGTTCTGCCCTTTGACGCCCTGGATCATGCAATCGCGGGGATGAGCGAGCATTGGCTCACTGTAGTTTACGCCGCTTCCTTTGCGGTAGTCGCAATGCTCCTTTACATATTCCTCCAGTATTTGAAGCTGTTCCGCAGCCAGGTATCGGAATTGAAGCGGGTGAACGCGGAAATGGATGCCGCCCGGCAAGACGCGGAACGGGCGCGGAGGGAGGCGGAGCAGGCCAATATGGCCAAGCAGGACTTTCTTTCCAGCATGAGCCACGACATACGCACCCCCATGAACGCCATCCTTGGAATGACCTCCCTGGCGATGAACCATGCGGACCGTCCGGAGCAGGTCCAGGATTATCTGCGTAAAATTGAGCTGTCCAGCAAGCATCTGCTGGGACTGATTAACGATGTATTAGACATATCCAAGATTGAAAGCGGAAAAATGGCGCTGAATGTTGAGTCAATGTCGCTGAGAGAGGCGATGGACTGCATTGTCAATATTGTGCAGCCGCAGGTCAAGGCCAAAAATCAACAATTCAACGCGGCTGCCTACGAAATTCTTTCAGAAGATGTGTATTGCGACAGCGTACGGCTGAATCAGGTGCTGATTAACCTGCTGGGAAACGCCGTCAAGTTCACGCCGGAAAACGGCTCCATTCAAGTGGCGGTGTACCAGGAGGCGCTCCCGGAGACCCCCTCCTGGGTGCGCACCCATTTCCTGGTGAGGGATACGGGAATTGGGATGTCGAAAGAATACCAGAAGGTAATTTTTGAATCATTCAGCCGGGAGGACAATACCCGGGTACAGAAAACAGAGGGCTCTGGGCTTGGCATGACCATTACCAAGCACATTGTAGACGCGATGGGGGGCTCCATATCCGTCCGCAGCGAACAGGGCCGGGGCAGCGAGTTCCATGTTGTGCTTGACCTGGAAAAAGGGGCGGAACGAAAACGGAATACAGCCCTTCCGGACTGGAAGGTGCTGGTGGTGGACAGCGACGAGCGGCTGTGCACCAATGCGGTTCGTGCCCTGGAGGCCATCGGCGTCCGCTCTGCGTGGTGCCGGAGCGCCGGGCAGGCCATGGAGGAAATCGCGGAGGACCGGTTCCAGCTGGTCCTCCTGGGATGGGAAGCGGACGGGAAGGGGATTGAGGCCGCCCGCGCCATCCGGCAGTCCGGCGGGGAGGACAGTCCAGCGGTGCTGCTCATGGCCTGCGATTGGAGCGGAATTGAGGAGGAGGCCAGAGCGGCGGGGGTTTCCGGCTTTGTTTCCAAGCCGCTGTTTCAGTCCACGCTGTTCGATGCGTTCAGTGCGCTTGCCGGCGCCGGCGCGGAAGAGGCCTCCGCCCCCGAAAAGGCGGTGGATCTGGTGCTTCGGGGGAAGCGGGTTTTGCTGGCGGAGGACAATGAACTCAACTGGGAAGTGGCAAGGGAGATGCTCTCCGTTCTGGAACTGGAGCTGGATTGGGTTGAGAACGGGCAGATGTGCGTTTCGAAGTTCGGGCAGTCCCCGGCCGGGTATTATGACGCGATTCTTATGGACGTACGTATGCCTGTGATGGACGGTTATGAAGCGACCGGGGCCATCCGCGGTCTGGAACGTGAGGACGCGGATATTCCCATTATCGCCATGACAGCCGATGCGTTTGCGGAGGATATTCAGAAATGCCTGGAATGCGGTATGAACGACCATTTGGCCAAGCCGATTGACGTGCAGACGGTGGCCTTCAAATTAAAAAAATATCTGAAGTGAGGGGGCTGTCCGGCTCTGGCCGGAGAAAGTCCATCATAGCCGTCACCCTGGATTCAGCTTCCCTGAATCCGGGGATTTTATATGGGAATGGAAAAAAGGGTGGGCTGTATGGTATAATATTCAAAATTCAAAAAGACGGGGGATGCCTTATGCCACAGAAAACAAAACGGGCGCTGGCTGCGTCGCTGAAACATCTGCTGCTTCAGAAGCCGCTTACAAAAATTACAATCCGGGATATTGCAGAGGATTGCGGCGTGAGCCGTATGACCTTTTATTACCACTTCAAGGACATCTACGATCTGGCGGAATGGACCTGTGCGGAGGACGCCGCCCGGGCGCTGGAGGGGAAGAAAACCTACGACACCTGGCAGGAGGGATTTCTTAACATTTTCCATGCGGTGCAGGCCAACAGGCCCTTTATTATGAACGTATACCGTTCCGTCAGCCGGGAACGCATCGAGCAGTATCTGAATCCCCTGATCCAAAGGCTGCTTCTGGAGGTAGTGGCGGAGAAGTCGGCGAAGCTGGAGGTCAGCGAGGCGGACCAGCAGTTTATTGCCAGCTTTTATGAGTACGCCTTCGTTGGGGTGATGCTGAAATGGATCGGCAGCGGCATGAAGGAGGACCCCGCCGTCATTGTGGAGCGCACCAGTAAGGTGATGCAGGGCAATGTGGTCCGTGCGTTGAACGCCTTTCGTGCGGACAGTCCCTTTCCTTCCGCAAAATAGAATGAAAAATTGAGCAGCGGGCCCCCGGTGATAAAACTTTTATCACCGGGGGCCAACGTCAACCAGGGGCCAGGATGCCCGCCTGGATATCTTGAATGATGGCTCTGTCCTCTCCGTTCAGTATAGCGGCTTACTGTAGTTTAGCCGAAATAGTTCAGAGGGTCCTGGGACACAGCATTCTGGCGGACCTCAAAGTGCAGGTGGGGCCCGGTGGACTGGCCGGAGCTGCCCACCGTGCCGATGGTCTGGCCCTGGGTCACGGTGTCCCCGGGGTTGACGGAGGATTCCGTCAGGTGGGCGTAGTAGGTCTCCAAGCCGTCTCCGTGGGAGAGAAGCACATAGTTGCCGTACTTGCTGTCATAGCCGGAGGCGGTAACTGCGCCGGCGGCGGCAGCCAGGACCGGGGTGTCCTTCGGGGCGGTTATGTCTAAGCCGGTGTGCTCGTCCTTTTGTCCGGTGATTGGATGAATGCGGCCCTGGAATAAGCCGGAAATTTCTCTGTACTCTGAGAGAGGCCAGGATAATCCGCCCTCTGTCAGCTGGATCGAACCCGTGAAGGTCTCCACGCCGGTGAGCTTGCCCGCCTTGTCATAGACCGTGCGGAGATTCACCGCGCCGCCCTTGGCCTTGGACTCGTAAGAAAATGTTCCGGTATTGGACACATCCGCAAAGCAGTTGACCAGCTCGCCGTTGTAATAGACGCTGCCCTCCCGGTAGGTGATGCCGAACTCTTCGTATTGGGCAAAAATTTCTTCAAAGGTCTTGCCCTCCGTCAGAGCCTGGGCATTCACTGTGGTGGTGGCCTCCTGGAGCGGATTAGGCCTTGTTTGAAAAATAGCGAGGAGTAGGCTAAATCAACAAAATAGCAAT
>CAJUPG010000010.1 GCA_910588455.1 uncultured Oscillospiraceae bacterium | reverse complement strand
AGCTTCTGGGACAGGTCCACATAGTAGTTGTGGGGGTTTTCAAAGCGCTTGACTTCGTCCCAGAGGGAGTCCACCTGCCGCTGGCAGTAGGCCCGGCTGGATTGCAGGTCGGGAATCTCATACACCAGCTCGCCGTTCCGGAAGATGGGCACCAGAAGCTCCTTGGCCTCAATGTCTGTAAAGACCTTCCGTTTCCAGGTGGCGTTGGGGTCGAACAGCTCCAGGGGCTTGGTGAAGTCGATCTCCTCGTCGTGTACGCAGATCAGGTCCGCCTCAGCCTTGCCGGTATCCTTCGAGAAAATGCGATACACTTTTTTGAAGTGGGGGGTGGTGATCTTGGCGGCGTTCTCGCTGATTTTGATTTTGGGAATAATCGTCCCCTGACTGTCCTCAATGGCGGACAGCTTGTACACCCCGCCGAAAACCGGTTCGCTGCGGGAGGTAATCAGCCGCTCGCCCACGCCGAAGGAGTCAATCCGGGCCCCCTGGCGGACCAGGTCCCGAATGATATATTCGTCCAGAGCGTTGGAGGCCACAATTTTGCATTCGGTGAGCCCCGCCTCATCCAGCATATGCCGGGCCCGCTGGGACAGGTAGGTCAGATCTCCGCTGTCCAGGCGGACGGCACACTTGGTAATCCCCTTGGGCAGCAGCACCTCCTGAAAGACCCGGATGGCGTTGGGTATGCCGGAGTGGAGCACATTGTAGGTGTCCACCAACAGGGTGGCGTTGGTGGGATAGAGCTCACAGTAGGTTTTAAAGGCCGTGTACTCGTCGGGGAACATCTGCACCCAGGAGTGGGCCATGGTGCCGGTGGCGGGGGAGCCGTAGCGCTGGTCGGCCAGGGTGCAGGCGGTGGCGGAACAGCCGGCAATATAACTGGCCCGGGCGCCTAACACCGCGCCGTCCGGCCCGTGGGCCCGGCGGGAGCCGAACTCCGCCACAGGGCGGCCTTCGGCGGCCCGGACAATCCGGTTTGATTTGGTGGCAATGAGGCACTGGTGGTTCAGGCACAGAAGCAAAAACGTCTCGATAAACTGGGCCTGGATGGCGGGGGCCCGGACGGTCATGATGGGTTCGCCGGGGAAAATGGGGGTGCCTTCGGGCATGGCCCAGATGTCGCCGGTGAATTTGAAGTCCCGCAGATAGGTCAGAAACTCCTCCGCAAAGCAGCCCTTTGTGCGTAAATATTCCAGATCGTCCTCATCAAAGCGGAGCTTTTTGATATATTCAATGACCTGGGCCAGACCGGCGGCGATGGCGAAGCCCCCCTTGTCGGGAACCGAGCGGAAAAAAATATCGAAGTAGCATATCCGGTCGCTCAGACCGGTCTGGAAATAGCCGTTGCCCATGGTCAGCTCGTAGTAGTCGCAGAGCATGGTCAAATTGGTTCTCTCTTTCATCCCGGTGAATGCCTCCTTATTGCGAGGGTGACAAGACACCCCCTGTTTGACCTTATTATACTCTCCTTTTGAAAAAAAGCAAGCCTGCAAAAAAGACCCTGATGGGTGTATCGAGGCTCTTTTTTGCATACAAGCAATATATCTTAGCTTTGTGCTTCCTTACGGTTATCTTCTGTTTCATTTTTCTGCTTGCGCCTGTGTCAAAACCATGCTATGCTAAACTGGAACACACAGGCTGAGGATTTTACAGCAGAGGATATGCAGCTTCCGCAAAGCCGCGATGTTGAAACCACAAAGCCTCTACCATAATTTTAAAGGAGCCTTCTATGTTTTACGCAGACCTGAAAAAAACCGACATTGCCAACGGCCCCGGCGTACGGGTTTCTCTGTTTGTGTCCGGCTGCACCCACCGCTGTCCCGGCTGCTTCAACCCCGAAACCTGGGATTTTCAGTATGGCAGGCCTTTTACGCAAAAGACCCTGGACGAGCTTCTGGCCGCCCTGGCCCCGGACCACATCCGGGGTCTTTCCCTGCTGGGCGGGGAACCCTTCCACCCGGACAACCAGCCCCAGGTCCTGGAGGTGGTCCGGCAGGTCCGTACGCGCTTTCCGGAAAAAACCATCTGGTGCTACACCGGGTATCTGTTTGAGGACCTGGCCCAGGGCAGGGTGGGGGACGGAGACACAGCCCGGGCGCTGTTGTCCGGCCTGGACGTCCTGGTGGACGGGCCCTTCGTGGAGGCCCGGAAAAATTTGCGCCTGCATTTTCGCGGCTCAGACAACCAGAGGATTTTATGGGCGGGACAATCCTTGGAGGCGGGGGAGGCCGTTTTGTGGGAGGACGCGCCCTATGGAAGCTGATGGGAAAAATTTTTAAAAACCTCTTGACAAATTAGAACGTTCGTTGTATGATTTGGGTAGAACATCCGTTTTGTAAAATGCAGTCCGTTTTTTGGGACCGCAGTTCTGCTATCCTATAGAAAACAAAACAGAAAGGGTGGATCCCAAATGACAACGACAACCGCAAAAATTATCGACCTGACCCAGTACCGCCGCCAGCTGGAGCACGCCCGGGGAGAAATGCCGGTCCTGGATTCGGAGCTGAATTGGGAAACGGCAGAGCTCCCCCTGCCGCCCCACCCCAGGCACAGCGCCTGGATGCGCCGCCGCGGGCTGGCCCTGGACCACATCGCCAGTCTGGGGATGCTGGCCATGACTCTGGCCTTCGCCCTGCGGATTCTGGTCTTTTGACAAGGGCGCATTCGTCATAGACATACGCATTCCGGCTGGTCATTTGCAGATGCCCGTCTCTCAACTCCCAAATCTCCGTGAAGTGGGAGACGGTGTTGTCGGCGTGAACTTCATAGACGGGAATCTCACGGCGAATCAAAACCAGCTTGTCCTCGTCCAGCCCGGCGGGGCATGGGCGGATGACAACGCCCTCTCGGGGAACCCAGGTCTCAAGGGCCCCGCCCCGGTCGGCGTCCAGATTCGGGAAGTCATAGCGCTCCCGTTCCTGCCGGACCAAGTAGAGATTTCCCTCCTCATCGGGCCGGTAGTAATCCTCTTGGTACAGAATTCCGCCCTCCACTTTATACCAGGACGACACCTCCCCGGTTTCTGGGTGGACCTCCACGTCTTGGAGGGTGAAGGCGAATTGATACTGTTCGCCGTTCCATTGCCAGTAATAGTAGGGAATGGTGTTGTTGGGGGACCAGCCAAAAAGGCCGAAGTCCGTGTTTCCGTCAAAGTTTAAGTCCAAAACCTTCATAGTTTCTTCCGGGCGCCAGCAGGTGGTGTAGTCGTAGAAGTCCTCGGCCAGAACGCTGCCATAATCCCACTCTAGCGCAATGGCCTCTCTGGCAAAAACCGTTTGCAGCAGGTCCTGCCCGTCGTAGACCCGCACCTCCCGGACGCCCCAGTTGTACTCGTCGATCTGCCTGCCAAATGCCTCCAGCATCAGTGTTCGCCCGTCCGCCAGAGGGGCCTCCAGGGTCAGGAGGATATGGTCCTCGGTCTCTGGGAAAGCTGGCGCTTGTTCTGCTGCATCAGATGCTGATTCCAGAGGAGGTTCTTCTGGAATTGCAGGAGTCTGACTGCACGCAGTACAGAGCAATAAGGCAAGAAGCAGCAAAATTATTTTTTTCACGGTTGTTCCCTCTCCTTCCAATAACGCTTCTGCAAGCAAAGCATATCAGAAAACCGGCCTGATTTTCATTCAGGCCGGTTTTTTTGCATTTTTTGAGCGCCGCCCACCGCCAGCAGGACCAGGCCCGCCGCCAGAGTCGCCAAAAAGACGAGCCGGTTCAGCCAGGGGATGTTCCCCGTATGATACTCCGGCAGCAAAAACGCGCACAGGCCGTTAAAGGCCGGCACAGCCAGGGCCGCAAGCACTAGGACGGCCCCGGCCTTCGCCCAGGCCCCGCCGGGGACCCAGCGCAGACAGCCGTAGCAGGCCCACAGAAAAACCACCCCCAGCGCCGCCAGAGGGTACCCCGCCCGCAGCAGCCAGTCCCCGCCTGTAAAGGCCCGGATCACCGCCAGCAGCAGGAACACCCACCCGGAGGCAAGGGCCACGCACAGGGGCACGGCGTGCTTTCCGTAGTGCCGCCAGGCCGCCCGCCAGCTCCAGGGCAGAGCCAGACTGGCCGCCGTGATGGCCAGCCCGGCCATCAGCCAATGGCCCCCGGCGTAGTGCCAGCAGGCCAGCAGGAGCAGCAGCAGACAGACCGACGCAGCTCCCAGGCTGATGGAAATGCGTTCCCGGCGGATGAGCCAGGGCAGGTTGGTAAAGCAGAAGGCCAGGGCCATCCCCGCCAGTACGATCCAGAACCAGTCCAGGCTGCGGAATACGACCCAATCCACAATCAGGCAAACCGGCACGGCAATGGCGTAGCCCGCCAGACAGAGCCGCCGCAGGGCGGACCCGACAGCCCGCCGCACCGCCGCCGTACGCTCCTGGGCGTGCTTCTGGTCGTCGTCGCAGGCGGTGAAAAATTCGTGCTCTGAAATGTGCAGCTCCCGGCAGATGGCGGGCACCAGAGACACATCCGGATAGGACAGGTTCCGCTCCCACTTGCTCACGCTGGATTCCGTAAGGAACAGCCGCACCGCCAAATCCTTCTGGGTTAATCCCGCCTCCAGCCGCTTTCTGCGGATATACGCGCCAAAGGTTTTTTCTTCGTCCATGGGGCACCTCCGTGTGTCGTGATGGCTCCACTCTAGCCCCTGGACGGCAAAATGTCAAGAAATCAGCGCATTTTCCCCACTCGACTGTCAGTCGAGTTCGGAATTTGCCGCGATCAGGCCCTTCAATGCCTCCAGCTCCTGCTGGATCTCCTCCCGGCTCATGTCCTCCTCGTCGTAGGACCACGGGGAAAACTCCTGGGCCTTTTGACACACCGCCCGGGCCTGCTCCAGGTCCCGCGTCCCGTCCAGTCCCAGCGCCAGACACCGGCCCAGACCGATCCAGCACATCGGCGTGACCTCGTCCTCGCCGCTCTTCTCATACAGCTTATACCAATAGGCCGCCTTCTCCGGGGCCTTCTCCTCCAGCAGACGGCCCAGCATATACTGGGCGTTGAAGCTGCCCTCGGCGGCGCTCTTCTGATACCACTCCAGCGCCCGGTCCGGGTCCTGCTCCACCCCCTGGCCCAGCTGGTAGGCCCGGCCCAGGCAGAACATACTGCCCGCGTCCTCCTGGCCGGCTCCCCGCCGGAACCAGTCCACGGCCCGCCGGCCATCCTGCTCCACCCCGGCCCCGGTCTGGCAGCACCGGCCCGTCATGGTCAGGCCCCGGGGGTCCTCCTTCTCCGCGGCGCAGCGGTAGAGGGCAAAGGCCCGCTCCGGGTCCTTCTCCGCCCCCCAGCCGTGCTCCAGACACCAGCCCGCATTGCACATGGCGCTGGTGTCCCCCGCATCGGCGGCCTTCTCGTACCAGGCCAGGGCCTGCGCCCAGTCCCGCTCCACGCCGATGGCCTTCTCGTAGCACCAGCCCAGATTGCACATGGACCGGGGATTGTTGGCCCGGGCCCCCTGCTGATACCAGTAAAAAGCCTGGGCTCCATCCTGCTCCAGCCCCCGGCCATGCTCATAGCACCAGCCCAGGTTGCACATGGCGTTGGAGTTGCCAGCCTCGGCCCCCTTGCGGTACCAGTTGGCGGCATTGCGCCAGCTCTGCCGGACCCCCTGGCCCTTCTCATATAAAAAGCCCAGGTTGCACATCGCCCGGCCATTGCCCGCCTGGGCGCTGCGGCGGTACCACTGGGCCGCCAGGGCATAGTCCCGCTCCCGGCCCCGGCCGGTCTCGCAGCACCAGGCCAGGTTGCACATCCCCCGGGGATTGCCCGCCTGGGCGCTGCGCTCGTACCAGCGGGCCGCCTGCTCCAGATCCTGCTCTACCCCGTCTCCCAGCTCGCAGCACAGGCCGTAGTCCACCATACACCGGGCGCTGCCCGCCTCGGCTCCCCGCTTGTACCACTGGGCGGCTGTCTGGATGTCCTTTTCCACCCCGCGGCCAAACTCGTAGCACCAGCCGATATTTCCCATGGCCCGGGGGTAGCCCCGCCGGGCGGCCTCCTCATAACACCGGGCAGCCTCCTCCCAGCTCTGCTCCACGCCGCTGCCCGTCTCGTAGCACCAGCCCAGAGAGCACAGGCACCGGGGCGCCCCCAGCTCCGCCCCCTTTTTGTACCAGGCGGCGGCCTGCTCGGGGCTTTTCTCCACCCCCTGGCCGTTGTCGTAGCACCAGGCCAGGTTGCCCATGGCCCAGGGACTGCCCTGGCCGGCGGCCTTCTCGTAGAGCCGGACGGCCTCCTCCCAGCTCTGCTCTACGCCGTCCCCCTCCTCGCAGCACAGGCCCAGGGCGCAGGTACAGTCGCCGCTGCCCGCCTCGCTGCCTTGGCGGAACAGCTCCAGGGCCCGGGGCAGGTCGTCTCCCTCCCCCTGGAAGTACCGGCCCAGGTTGAACATGGCGTCCAAATCGCCGCCCTCTACCGCTTTTTCGTAATAGTAGACGGATTTTTCCATATCCCGGCCCAGGTCGCCCCGCTCGTAGCACAGCCCCAGGTTGAAGCAGGAGATCACATCCCCCAGCTCCGCCCCACGGGTCCACAGCTCCATGGCCCGCCCCGGGTCCCGGGGACCGGCGTCCCCCCGCATGGCCATCTGGCCCGCCTCACAGCCGGCGGGACCGTAGCCGCGGTCCAGGGCCTCTTGATACAGGGCGAAGGCCTCCTCCGGGTCGGCCTCCAGGCCGATGCCGTACTGAAGGCAGTGGGCCAGCTGATACTGTCCCCGGGGATAGCCCTGCTCGGCGGCGGCGGTGTACCACGCTGCCGCCGCTTCCGGGTCCCGGTCCACAAACTTGCCGTGCTCCAGCAGCCAGCCCAGACAGCACTGGCCGTCCGGGTCCCCCTCCTGGGCGGCCCCCCGATACCACCGCAGGGCCAGCTGGGGGTCCGGCTGTGTCCACTCCCCAAATTCGTACCGCCGTCCCAGCTCCACCTGACTGGGGAGATGGCCCTGCATGGCGGCGGTGCGCAGCCAGCCCAGGGCCTTTTGCTCGTCCCGCTCCAGGCCGATGCCCTCGCCGTAGCACCGGGCCAGCAGCCGCTGTGCCCGGACCAGGCCCTGCTCGGCCCCCTCCTGGTACAGCTCCACCGCCCGCTGGGGGTTGGGCGGCACCCCCACCCCCTGCTCATAGCACACCCCCAAGCTGCAAAGGGCCGCAGCGTAGCCCAGTTCCACCGCCTGGGCATACAGCCACACGGCCTGCCGGGGGTCGGCTTCGGTGCCCACGCCCCGCTCCATACACCAGCCCAGGTTGGACACCCCCCAGCCGCTGCCCAGCTCCGCCGCCTTCCGGAAGGCGGCCAGCGCCCGGCTCTCATCGGGCTGCGGGCACTCCAGCCAGTAGATGCCCAGCGCGCACCAGTTGTCCCCGCTCATGGACGCGGGGTCGATGGGCTCCAGTCCCGCCCCGCACAGGGCGCACTCAAAGGAGGGGGACTCTCCCTCCTCCACCCACTGGCACTCCGGGTCGGTACAGTGAAAAATCATACCGCCTCACAACCTTTCTCTTACTCGCGGTCAAGCTCCCGGTACAGGGCGGCGGCGCCGGCCTTGCCCACGTTGTCCGCCACCTCCAATACCTCAATCCTTACCGTTCTCTCGCCGAATTTCAGCTCCAGCACGTCCCCGGCCTTCACCTCATATCCGGCCTTGACAATCCGGCCGTTCACAGACACCCGGCCGTTGTCGCAGGCCTCATTGGCCACCGTCCGGCGCTTAATCAGCCGGGATACTTTTAACCATTTGTCCAATCGCATCGGGTTACATTCTCCTTCCCGTCCAAAATCCGCCCCTCCCGGTCCTGGCAGGTAAGCAGCAGAATCTGTTGGCTCCCCGCCAGCTCCAGAAGCAGGTTCAGCGCCTGCTCCAGCCGGGCTCCGTCAAAGGCCAGCAGCGCGTCGTCCAGCACCAGCGGGGCCGGGTCGTCCTCCGGGAGGCACAGCTGGCACACCGCCAGCCGCAGGGCGAAATAAATCTGGTCCTCCGTCCCGCCGGACAGGGCCAGCGCCCGCCGGGGGACTACGCCGCCGGCGGGCAGGGCACTGGCCTCCAGCTCCCGGCTGAGGGTCACCTGCTCATACCGCCCGCAGGTCAGCCGCCGCAGAAGCTCCCCTGTACGGCGGTTGAGCGCCGGGGAGAACCGCTCCCGCATCCCCCGGTTGGCCGCCTCCAGGGCCTCCAGGGCCAGGGCCAGGGCCCGCTGCTCCTGCTTCCGGCGGTCCAGCTCATTGGCCAGCTCCTCCCGCCGGGCGCACAGAGCGGCGGGGTCCCCCACGGCCTTCTGCTCTCCCCGGGCGGTGCTCAGGGCCTGCCTGGCCTCCTCCAGCTCCCGGGCGGTCTGGAGCAGAAGCAGCTCAATCTCCTCCAGACTCTTCTCCGGCGGGCAGAGCGCCTCTAAGGTATCGTAGGCTGTGGCCCCCTGGGCCTCCAGATCGTCCCGGCGGCGGCGGGTGAGGGACAGCTTGTCCCGGGCCTCCCGCAGCCGGTCTTCCAGCCCCAGCGCCCGGGAAAGGGCGGCGGAGCAGCCGAACAGGTCGCTGGCCTCCGGGGCAAAGCTGTGGACAAAGTCCAAAAGCTCCGTCCGGCCCCGGGTCCGCCGGTCCCGCTGATCGTCCAGGGCGCTCTGTATGGTATCCGCCTGGCGGGTTTTCTCCTGCCAATCCTCCCAGCGGGTCTTATAGTCCTCCGCCAGCGGGAGAATCCCCTCCGGGGTATCCGTGCGGTAGGACTCCAGCAAAGCCTTCTGTTCCCTGGACGCCTTCCGGCTGCTGTTCCAGAAGAGCAGGGCGCACAGGGCAAACACCCCGCTCCCTACAAGCGTATAAAGGGAAAAATAAGCCAGTCCTCCGCAGAGCAGCCCCAGCAGCAGGGATAGTATGGACCAATTCTTCTGTTTTTTGCGCCGGGCGGCCAGGGCGTCGTACTGCTGCGCCTCCTGCCGGGCCTTCAGCACGGCCTGTTCGCCGCTCAAACCGCCAAAATAGGGGTCCTGGGCGGCGGCCTCCGCCCGGGACTGGACCAGCCCTGCCTGGGCGGCCGCCTGCTCTCCCCGGCGGATCTCCTCATCCAGCGCCTTTAAGTATTGCAGTTCCCCCTGGGCCTGCTTTAACGTCTCCCGCGGGGGGATGGTCCCCAGCCGCAGGCGCTCCTTCTCCAGCCGGTCCCAGGCGGCCTGGGCCTCTTCAAATTCCAGCTGGGCCTGGCCGAAGCGCTGATTCAGGGCCCGGCGCTGCAAGCGCTGATGGATCTGCTTCTGGCCCTCCAGCTCCCGCAGCTCCTCCTCCAGCCGGGTCCGGGCCTCCTCCCCGGCGGCAATCCCGGCGGTGAGCTCCTCCAGCCGCTCCAGCACCCGGTTCGTCTCCCGCAGCTCCTCCTCCAGCTTGGGAATGAGGCCCACGCTGCGGTTTACCTGCCGGCGGTTGCTCCACTCCTTCAGCCGCTCCGCCGTCTGGGAGTAGGACACGTCCTCCTGGCCGGAGGACACCAGAGAGGCAATGCGCCGCTCCAGCTCCGGGGCGGGGGTGACCGCGCCCCCCTGGCCCAGAAAGGCGGAGCGCTCAAAGACCTCCCGCCCCACCCCCAGCAGCATTTCGCCGCAGTTGGTCCCGGTCATACCGGGGACCGCCTCTCCGGAGCCGGCATACTGGGCGGAAAAGCCGCCGAAGGGGGTGTTTTTGATAAAAAACCGCCGCAGAATAATCTCCCGGCCCTGGCTCTCCACCACCAGCTCCCCCTCCATAGGGGCGCCGGACCAGGGCTGATAGCGGGTCTTGTCCGACAGATAGTTTTTCTTGTCCCGGTCCCGGGGCAGTCCGTAGAGCATCAGCCGCAGAAAGGCGGCCCAGGTGGACTTGCCGCTCTCGTTGGGGGCCTCCAGCAGGTTGAGGCCGGGGCCCAGCTCCAGAACCGAAGCGTTCAAGCAGCCAAAGGTGGCCGTCATACGTTTGATCTTCATGGGACCACGTCCTCCCCCCCTTCCAGGGCCGCCAGTCCGAACCGGACCGCCAGCTCCAGAATCTCGTTGTCCGGCTCCTGCCGCCGGCGCAGCTCCATCTCCTGCAAAAACAGCCCCGTCAGGCTGTCCTCCTCCAGCCGGGCCCACAGGTCCCGGGCCAGCCGGGTGTGGTCCCGGAGCTGAAGGCCGTAAAACCGGGGGGCCAGCGCCTGCCGCAGCCCCTCCAGGTCCAGCTGCTCCATCCCCCGCTCTCCGGTAAGCCGCAGGCGGTACACGTCCCGCTGGGTGTGTTCGGGCAGCTGGCGTTCAATGGCCTGCAAAATGTGTTCCGCCCCGGTCAGGTTCACGTCAAGAATCTGATAGCGGCGCTGGGCCAGGGGAACCAGCTCCGCCCGGCACACGCCCCTGTCCACCTCCACATAGAGCACGCCCTTGTCCCCCGTCTCGTCAAAGCCCCGTCCCTCCGGACAGCCGGGGTAGGCCCAGGGGACCTCTCCCTCCCAGTGGGGGCCGTCCGTCTGGTGGACGTGGCCCAGGGCCAGATAGTCCAGCCCGCTGTCCCGGATGGCCCCGGTGGGGATGGGGGCGTACTCCCCCCAGGCTCCCGCCTGGCCGTGGAGAACCATCAGGCGCAGGCCCTTCTCCTGAGTCTGGAACCCGGACAGGGGGGAGCGCTCCTGCCGGGGAGCGGTGAAGGCCGCGCCATACACGGTGCAGTCCAGCTGGGGCAGGGGGACCGCTTCGATGGTTTCGGCGGTAAAGATGTGGACGTTCTCCGGCCAGGACAGGGTGGCGTAGGGGGAGCGTCCGCTGTAAAAGTCGTGGTTGCCGGGGGCGATGAACACCGGGCAGGGAACGGCCCCCAGCTGCTGGGCCAGAACCTGGGCGGTCTCCTGAAAAATCCGCTCCCCGTCGAACAGGTCCCCGGCCAGCAGCACCAAATCCGCCTGGCGGACCTGGGCCAGATCCGCCAGGCGCACCAGCAGCTCCCGCTGCTCCCGGCGGCGCAGGATGGCCTGGTCCGGAGCCAGACCGGAAAAGGGGCTGTCCAGATGAAAGTCTGCGGCGTGAATCAGCTTGAGCATACGCTTCTCCTTTATCCCTCGCTCAAGTCCGTCCGGCGGACGGACACACAGCGTTTTTTCTCTGTATCAATGGTAAAGCGGCAGGCGTTCAGCTTGCAGGGGCCCTCCCCCTCCTCGTACCGGCGGGGCAGCCCCCCCAAAAACAGGTTCAGGGACAGCTCCGGCTTGATGCCCAGCACCGAACGGATGGGGCCGGTCATACCCAGGTCGCTGACAAAGCCGGAGCCCTTGGGCATAATCTGAAGGTCGGCGGTGGGCACATGGGTATGTGTCCCCCACAGGGCGTGGACCCGTCCGTCCAGGTGCCAGGCCATGGCGCCCTTCTCACTGGTGGCCTCCGCGTGGAAGTCCGCCAGCACCACCTGGCAGTCCCGCATCTGGTTCAAAATCCGGTCCGCCGTCTGGAAGGGGCTGTCCAGATTGGCGTTCAGGTTCACCCGGCCCAGCAGGTTGAGCACTCCGACGCGGATCCCCTCCGGCCCCTGAAACACCCCCCAGCCCCGGCCGGGGACCCGCCCGGGGTAGTTGGCCGGCCGCAGCACCCGGCGCTCCTTGTCCATGAGGTTGGTGATTTGCAGGCGGTTCCAGGTATGGTTGCCCAGGGTAATCACGTCCGCTCCGGCGTCCAGAATCCCCAGGGCCTGTTTGGGCGTAATGCCCACCCCGGAGGCGTTTTCCCCGTTTACCACGGCGAAGTGGATTTCCTCCTGCTGCCGCAGCTCCCACAGCCGGCGCCGCAGAATGTCCTGGCCCCCTTCGCCGACCACGTCGCCTACCGCCAATATATTCAAAAGCATACCCGACGCCCTCCTGTTATTCCTGGATTTCAGCTAAGTATTATACAATATTATAGAGGAAAGCGCAATCGAAAGTGAAACAAAAGTGAAGAAAATTGGGACAGCCCAAATGCTGTCCCAATTTTCATTCCTTCCGCTCCAGCAGAACCTGGCTCACGCTCTCGGCGAACAGACGTCCTCCCCGGATCGCCTCCGTCAAGGTGTTGCCGTGGCCTCCCACCTCCACCAGCAGCGAGCCGGGGAGCAAATCCTGGTTGTAGCGGCTGTTGCGCAGGACGACCGGCCGGGCCAGATCTCCCCAGTCCTCCACCAGACGGCCCTGGAGCCGGAGGGCCAGAGCCAGATTGTCCTGCCAGTTCGGGTGCTCCGCCCCGCCGCCACTGGTGCCCACCACCAGCATCACCTGGGCCGTGTCCCCTCCCTCCTGCTTGGATACCAGCTTGTAGATGTTCCCGTCGCCGTCCACCAGCGCGTCCCGGTGTACGTCCAGCACCAGTTTAATGGAGGGGTACTGCTTCAGCCACCCCTGGGCCAACTGCCGGGAGCGGTCATAGGCCCCGTTATAGGCGGGGTAGTCGCACAGCGTCGTGTCGTGGATGACCTCAAAGCCGTGGGAACGGAACACCTGAGCCATCTCCTCCCCCACCCGGACCATATTGTGGGTCTCGTCGGTGGACCGGTAGGGGTCGCTCTCCGCATAAGCGTCCCCGTCGGACTGGGCGTAGGCCTCGCTGCCGTGGGTATGTAAAATCAGAATCTGGGGGCCCTCTCCCACCGTCCAGTCTACAGAGTCTTTGGTAAAAATATCCTCCTCCAGCTCCAGGCTGCTGCGGTTGTAGAGGTATACCCCGTCCTGCTGGAAATAGCTGCTGCCGGTTTTCCCCTGGCCGGTCATACTGCGGATGGGGCTGTTGTCCGCCGGGGGAGCCAGCTCCGGCTGCTGGCTGCTGTCCTCGTCCTCCGGCACCGACTGGGGCTCCTGGGGCCCGGGCTCCTGGGGCGCATGGGCCTGCTCCCAGGCCAGCACCCGGTCCTCCTGGCCGTCCAGAAAAGCGGACTGGGCCAAAAACAGCCGCCCCAGCCGGTCCACCCCCGCCAGGGCCTCATGCTCCGGGAGAACCCCCACCTCCTGGGCCAGCAAATCCACCAGCACCCCCGGGGTCTGGGCCAGCGTCTCCAGAGAGCCGGCCGCCCCGGTGAAGTCCACCGTAGCCGTCAGCCCCCATACCGCCACCAGTCCCAAGCCCAGACCCACGCCCCGGCGCAGGGCCCGAACCAGCTGCCGCCGCCGCTTGTCCCTCATTCCGCTTCACTCCTTTATCCTATGTAGGGATGCTTTGGAGTATATGCGCCCGGGCGGGGGAATAGAACGCCCCCGGAGCGCGGGTACGCTCCGGGGGCGCGGAAAGGGCAGCGGCCGGTCTTGGGCAAGCCGGCGCTTACAGCTTCATAATCCAATCATGGGGATCGGCGGTCCGGCCCCACTGGATGCCAGTGAGCTCGTCGTACAGCTTCTGGGTGACGGGGCCGATGGCGTTGTTGTTGATAATCACCTTTTCATCCCCCTCGGCCAGCTCGCCGATGGGAGAGACCACCGCGGCAGTACCGGTGCCCCAGGCCTCCTCCATGGTGCCGTTTTTGGCGGCTTCAAACAGCTCCGCGGCGGCGATGCGGCGCTCCTCCACCTCATAGCCCCAGTCCTTCAGCAGCTGGATGCAGGAGCGGCGGGTAATGCCGTCCAGAACGGAGCCGTTGAGATCGGGGGTGAGAATCTTGCCCCCCACCTTGAACATTACGTTCATGGCGCCCACCTCTTCGATGTACTTGCGCTCCACGCCGTCCAGCCACAGCACCTGGGTGTAGCCCTTGGCCTCCGCCCGGTCGCCGGCCCGGAGGGACGCGGCGTAATTGCCGCCGGTTTTGGCCATACCGGTGCCGCCCTTGACGGCCCGCACGTCCTGATCCTCCACGTAAATTTTCACCGGGGCCAGCCCCTCGGGATAGTAGGCCCCCACGGGGCACACAATCACGATATACTGGCAGTGGTGGGAGGAATGGACGCCCAGGGCGGGGTCCAGGCCAATCATGAAGGGACGGATATACAAAGAGGTATCCTTTTCCCGGGGCACCCAGTCCTGCTCCAGCTTCACCAGCTCGGTGATGCCGGCCAGGGCCAGGTCCTCCGGGACCTGGGGCAGGGACAGCCGCTCGGCGGACAGGTTCATCCGGCGGATATTGTCCATGGGCCGGAACAACTGAATCGAGCCGTCGGCGGTCCGGTAGGCCTTCAGCCCCTCAAAAATCTCCTGGGCGTAGTGGAGAACCTTGGCGGCGGGGTCCAGCTGCAGGGGACCGTAGGGGACGATCCGGGGATCGCACCAGCCCTTGCCCTGGTAGTAGTCCGCGATGAACATATGGTCGGTAAAGCTCTTGCCGAACACCAGAGTGGAGGAGTCGGGCTTCTCCTTCAGCGCTGCTGCGCGGGTGATTTTAATCTCTTGCATGACAAATGACCTCCTGTTTTCTGTTCTGGTGTAATTTCACGAAAAATACGTGTGGTCTATTATAGCAGTCTCCCGCCCGGGACGCAACGCTTTTTTGGGTAAGTTCCCCTTCTTCCTCTGGACTTTTTTCCAGAAGCATACTATAATACACCAAACGAACCATTTTACCAGGAGAGGCCCGCTATGTACCAGACACTTTTTATTTTTTTCACTTACGCCATTCTGGGCTGGTGCCTGGAGGTGGCCTTTCACGCCCTGGTCACGGGAAAGTTCATCAACCGGGGGTTCCTCAACGGCCCCTGGTGCCCGGTGTACGGCTTTGGCGCGTCCGCCGTGCTGGCCTGCCTGCTCCCCCTGCGCGGCAGCGTTCCGCTGCTGTTTCTGGGCAGCCTTCTGGTTACCTCCGCCCTGGAATGGCTCACCGGCTTTGTGCTGGAACAGCTCTTTCATCAGCGCTGGTGGGACTACTCTGACGAGCCCTTTAACCTGAACGGCTATATCTGCCTGCGCTTCTCCCTGGCCTGGGGCCTGGCCTGCCTTCTGGTGGTGGATTTCATCCACCCCACCGTGCTGTGGCTGATTGCCCGCCTGCCCCACGCCCTGGGTGTTGTGCTGCTGGGCGTGCTGCTGGCGGCCATCCTGCTGGACCTTACCGCCACCGTGCGCACCATCGCCAAGCTCAACCGCCGTCTGCGCCAGATTGACGAGGCCGCCGCCCAGCTCCACGCCATCTCCGACGAGATCGGCGGGAACATCGCGGACCGGGTGCTGGAGGCCGCGGAGAGGGGCCAGAACCTCCGGGACGATTTGCAGGCCAGCCTGATCGAGTGGAAGGGCGAGCTGGCCGACCAGCGGGAGGAATTCCTGGAGCGGACCGAAGTCCTGCGCCAGAAGCTGGAGCAGGCTCTGTCGGAGAAAAACGCCGGAGAGGCGCGGCTGATGGCCGCCTTTCCCCGGATGCGTTCCCTTCAGCACGGCTCCGCCCTGGAGCGCCTGCGCCGCTGGGAGCAGAACCGAAAAAAAGAACCCTGAGCGTGATACGGAAAGGAGGCCCCGCAGTTGCAGGAGCTCAATGAACTCAAACGCCGTCTGGAGGAGGAGCGGCCCGCCGCCTGGAGCGAGCTGCCGGACATCGCCCTGTATATGGACCAGATCATCTCCTATATGTCCCGCCAGCTCATCCGCTTCGACCAGGAGGAGAAGCTTACCCCCGCCATGGTCAACAACTATATCAAGGACGGACTGGTTCCCCGGGCGGAGGGCAAGCGCTACGGCCCGGTTCACCTGGGCTATCTTACCGCTATGTGCGCCCTGAAGCGGGTACTCTCCGTGCGGGAAATCGGCGTGCTGCTCTCCGCGGACCAGGTCCGGGACGAGTCCCCGGAGAAGCTCTACGGCTACTTTACCGCCGCCCTGGATGCGGCCCTGCTCGATACCGCCCAGACGGTGGACCGGGTGGACGGCCGGGAGGATCTGGCCCGGGCCGCGCTGGAGCTGGCGCTGCGCAGCTATGCCAATCAGCTGGCCTGCGTGCGGCTGCTGGATATTCTCCAGGAGACCGGACAGACCCATCCGCCCAAGAAAAAATCCACAAAATAGGAGGTTTTATCATGTCTTTCGTGCTGCTTACCGACTCCTCCGCCGATTTGAGCGCGGAGATGGTCCGGGAGCTGGACATACAGGTCCTGCCCCTGACCTTCACCCTGAACGAAACAAACTACTGCAATTACCCGGACAACCGGGACATGGACCCCCATCTCTTTTATGAAAAGCTCCGGGCCGGGGAGGTAGCCACTACCGCCGCCGTCAATATGGCCCAATATACGGAGATGTTGGAACCCCTGCTTCAGGCGGGGAAGGATGTTCTGGTGCTGGCCTTCTCCTCCGGGCTGTCCGCCACCTTCCAGTCCTCCCGGCTGGCGGTGGAGGAGCTTTTGGAGAAGTACCCCAGCCGGAGGCTCTATACGGTGGACACCCTGTGCGCCTCCATGGGCCAGGGCCTGTTGGTTTACCTGGCCGCCCGGAAAAGGCAGGAGGGGGCCTCCATTGAAGAGGTCCGGGACTGGGCGGAGGCCAATAAGCAGTCCATCTGCCACAAGTTCACCGTGGACGACCTGCACTTTTTGAAGCGGGGCGGGCGCATCTCCACCACCACCGCCATGGTCGGCTCCATGCTGAACATCAAGCCGGTGCTCCATGTGGACAAGGAGGGGCGCCTGGTGAGCATCGCCAAGGCCCGGGGCCGGCAGGCCTCCCTTAAGGCCCTGGTGGACCAAATGGAGCAGACCGCCATCGACCCCCACAGCCAGACGGTATTCATCAGCCACGGGGACTGCCTGGAGGACGCCCAGACTGTGGCCCAGATGGTCCGGGAACGGTTTGGGGTGCGGAATATCTGGATCAATTATATCGGCCCGGTCATCGGGGCCCACTCCGGCCCCGGCACCCTGGCCCTGTTCTATGTGGGAACGGAGCGGTGAGATGGAGGAACTGAAGTGGCTGGAGGTATCCGTCAACACCACCCCGGCGGAGCTGGAGGAGGTAACCGCCAAACTCATTGCCGCCGGCATTACCGGCCTTGTGGTGGAGGATGAGGGGGAATTTCAGCAATTTTTGGAGCAGAACCGGCAATACTGGGACTATGTGGACCAGGACCTGCTGGACCGGATGCGGGGCGTATGCCGGGTGAAGTTCTATGTCACCGACGACGGGGACGGCCAGGCCCTCCTGCGGCAGTACACAAAACAGCTGGACCGGGAGTATACCACGGTTCCCCTGGGGGAAAATGACTGGGCCTACAGCTGGCAGAAATACTATCAGCCCATGGAGATCGGAGCCCGGCTCTATGTGGTCCCCCAGTGGATGCGGGAGCAGCCCGTCCCCCAGGGGCGCACCCCCTTCTATTTGAACCCCGGCCTCACCTTCGGCACCGGGGCCCACGCCTCCACCCAGCTGTGTCTGGAGGGGGTGGAGGCGCACACCCGCCCCGGCGCCCAGGTGCTGGACTTGGGCTGCGGCAGCGGCATTTTGTCCATCGCCGCCCTGGCCCTGGGGGCCGGCTTCGCCGAGGCGGTGGACATCGACCCCAAGGCGGTGGACGTGGCCTATGAAAACGCCGCCCTGAACGGGGTGGGGAGGGACCGCTATCACGTACAGTCCGGAAACATTCTGGAGGACCGCTCCCTGGCGGAGCGGCTGGCTCAAAAGCGCTACGGTCTGGTGCTGGCCAATATTGTGGCCGACGTGATTATCCCTCTGGCCCCCCAGGTCCCCGGGCTGCTGGCCCCGGACGGGGTGTTCCTGTGCTCGGGCATCATCGACGCCCGGGGGGACGAGGTGGCCGCCGCCCTGGAGGGCCAGGGCCTGCGCGTCACCCGCCGCCGGGAGAAAAACGGCTGGATCGCCCTGGAGGCGGCGCTGTGAGACCGGTTATCGCCCCCTTCCGCCCGGAGCCCGGACGCCGGATCATTGCCATCAGCGATATCCACGGAAATCTGCCCTTTTTTGAAAATCTGCTGCGAAAAATCGAATTTTCCCCCAAGGACATTCTCGTTCTTCTGGGGGACATTCTGGAAAAGGGCGCCCAGAGCCTGGAGCTGGCCCGGTATGTGCTGGAGCTGCAAAAAACCCATACCATCTACCCCGTCTGCGGCAACTGCGACGGCTATGTGCTGCGGTTTCTGGAGAACGGCGCCTGGGACCAGGGGTTCTTCTCCTGGTTCCTCCCCCAGCACCCGGAGAGCATCCTGCGCCAGATGGCCCGGGAGGGGGGCTTTGAGCAGTGGGAGGATCTGCCCCGCCTCCGGGACAACCTGCGCAAGGCCTATCCGGAAATCTGGCGCTGGCTTCAGGCCATGCCCACCATTCTGGAGGGGGAGCACCTGGTCTTTGTCCACGGCGGCGTGCCCTCTCTGGAGCACATGGAGGACCTGGACCGCTGGAAGTGCATGAAAAATGACGACTTTCTCGGCCAGGGCCACCGCTTTGACCGGTGGGTCATCGTGGGCCACTGGCCCACCACCCTCTACCGGGAGCAGATCCCCAGCTCCGCCCCCCTGTTCTGCCCGGAGCAGAAGATTATCTCCATTGACGGGGCCTGTGTGCTGAAGCTGGACGGCCAGCTCAACGCCCTGCTGATTCCCGAGGAGTCCTCTGAGGATTTTGCCTGGGACTGCTGGGACGGCCTGCCCCAATACGCCGCCCTGGACCGCCAGGAGGCCAGC
Organism: uncultured Oscillospiraceae bacterium; assembly: GCA_910588455.1. Taxonomy (GTDB): domain Bacteria; phylum Bacillota; class Clostridia; order Oscillospirales; family Oscillospiraceae; genus Lawsonibacter. The sequence goes on along the minus strand of CAJUPG010000010.1, from coordinate 17,803 downwards.
CCCGCCTCCGTCAACGTCCGCTTCGGACACAGCCGGGTGGAGATTCTGGAGGCGGGGGAGGAGTTCACCCGCTGCCGCCACCTGGAGAGCGGCCGGGAGCTGGACGTGCTCACCCGCTTTCTCCGCCAGGGGAAGGACGGCCCCTGGTGCCTGGACTGCACCGACTACCGTCTGCCCGTGTCCGCCGGGGAGGTCCTCTCCGTATCGGAGTTCACCTCCCGGGGGGTATTGGCCAAGAAAAATGGGGTCACCGGCTGGTATTTTGGCCGGCTGAGCCCGGAAATCACACAAAGATAAGGATTGAAACTATGCTGGAATTTCAGCCCCTGACGTTAGGGGACCTGCCCCGCCTGCGGGACTTTTTCAAGTACAGCGGCGGGCGCATCTGCGACACCACCCCCGGCACCGTGTTTATGTGGCGGGACCTGTACCGGACCGAATACGCCGTCTGTGACGGCTCTCTCTACTTCAAGGTGGACTACCCGGGCCTGGGGCCCACCTTCCCCCTGCCCCTGGGGGGCGGCCGGCCGGAGCACTACCGGCAGATTGCCGAATACTGCTGCCGCCATCAAATGCCCGTATCCTTCTGCCCCATCCCCCGGGAGGAGCTGGAGCGGCTCCAGGCCTTTTTCCCCAACAGCGCCGCCGTGGCCAACCGGGACAGCTTCGACTACCTGTACCGGGCGGAGGATTTGCAGTATTTCCGGGGCAAAAAGCTCAGCGGGCAGCGCAACCATGTGAATAAATTCCTCAAAACCTACGGAAGCTGGAGCTTTGAGGATCTGACCCAGGAGCAGGTGCCGGAGGTGCTGGAATTTCTGGACCGCTACGCCGCCGGCCGGGAGAAGGCCGCCCCCTCCTTCCACGAGGAGCTGGCCAAAAACCGGGAGGTGCTGGAGCATCTGTCCACTTACGACATGAAGGGCGGCGTCCTCCGGGTGGAGGGCAAGATCGCGGGCTTCTCCCTGGGGGAGGTGGTGGGGGATACCCTGTTCACCCACATTGAGAAGGCCGACCGGGACTATGAGGGCTGCTATCAGATGCTGGTGGCCCAGTTTGCCCAGCGCTTCGCCGGAGGGACCGCCGCCTTCATCAACCGGGAGGACGACGCGGGGGACTTAGGACTGCGGGCCTCCAAGCTGCGTTACCAGCCGGTGGCGCTTCTGGAAAAATTTATTGTCACCATTGAGGAGCCCTGCGCCGTGCAGGGGTGATTGGGGTGGCGCCGGGGCGCGGACCTGGGTCCGCGCCCCATATTTCTGGATAATTTTCCAGAAGAAATTTGTCCAAAGTGTGAATAAATCTTGACATGGGCCCCAGATACCTTTACAATATGCTCAGGACAAAAATGAAAAACCTTGGGGATGTTTTTCAGTTGCCGCAGAAACACGCGGGCCGTCCGCGCTGTCTGCGGCTGATTTTATGCCAATTCAAAAATTTTGGAGGTGTGCGAACCAATGTTGCCCTATATCATTGGGGGCGTAATCGGTATCCTGATTGGAGCCGTAATCGGCTGCATGATCGGGTGGAACCGTCGAAAAAGCACCGCGGAACGGGAAATCGGCTCCGCAGAGGATGAGGCCACCCGCATTGTCAACGAGGCCTATAAAAGCGCCGAAAGCAAAAAACGCGAAGCTCTGGTAGAAGCCAAGGAAGAAATCTTAAAAGCCAAAAACGAACACGACAAGGAAGTGAAGGAGCGCCGGGCCGACTTGCAGCGCCAGGAGCACCGGCTTCAGCAGAAGGAAGAGAATTTAGACCGCAAAACCGAGAATATTGAGCGCAAGGAAGAGCAGCTCTCCCAGAAAATCACCCATCTGGAGCAGACCCAGAAGCAGGCGGACCAGTATAAAAACCAGCAGCTGGAGGAATTGGAGCGGATTTCCGGCTTTACCGCCGAGGAGGCCAAAAATTACCTGCTCAACCAGCTGGAGGCGGCGGTTACCCACGAGTCCGCCATGAAAATCAAGGAAATTGAGGCCCGCTATAAGGACGAGGCGGAGACCAAGGCCCGGGAGATCATTTCCCTTGCCATTCAGCGCTGCGCCGCCGACCACGTGGCCGAAGCCACCGTATCGGTGGTTCCCCTGCCCAACGACGAGATGAAGGGCCGGATCATCGGCCGGGAGGGCCGCAACATCCGCACCCTGGAAACCCTCACCGGGGTTGACCTGATTATTGACGACACGCCGGAGGCCATTACCGTCTCCTGCTTCGACCCGGTCCGCCGGGAAATTGCCCGGCTGGCTTTGGAAAAGCTGATTCTGGACGGCCGGATTCATCCCGCCCGCATTGAGGAGATGGTGGAGAAGGCCAAGCGGGAGGTGGACGCCACCATCAAGGCCGAGGGCGAGCGGGCCATCTTCGAGACCAACGTCCACGGCCTGCACCCCGAGCTGGTCAAGCTGCTGGGCCGGATGCGCTACCGCACCAGCTATGGTCAGAATGTGCTCAACCACTCCATCGAGGTTTCCCATGTGGCCGGGCTGCTGGCCGCCGAGATTGGCGCCAACGTCACCGAGGCCAAGCGGGCCGGCCTGTTGCATGATTTGGGCAAGTCCATCGACCATGAGGTGGAGGGCTCCCATGTGGCCATCGGCGTGGAGCTGGCCAAGAAATACCGGGAGAGCGAGGGCGTGGTCCACGCCATTCACGCCCACCACAACGACGTAGAGCCCCAGACCATCGTGGCCTGTCTGGTGCAGGCCGCCGACGCCATCTCCGCCGCCCGCCCCGGAGCCCGGCGGGAGAATCTGGAAAATTATATCAAGCGTCTGGAGATGCTGGAGGAGATTACCTCCTCCTTCGACGGGGTGGAGAAATCCTTCGCCATCCAGGCCGGGCGCGAGGTGCGCATTATGGTCAAGCCCGAGGTGGTCAGCGAGGACCAGATGATTCTGCTGGCCCGGGACATCGCCAAGAAAATCGAGGACGAGCTGGAATATCCCGGCCAGATCAAGGTAAACCTGCTGCGGGAGACCCGCGCCATCGAATACGCGAAATAAGAAAACTGCGACCCAGGGCGTCCCCCCAAACGCCCTGGGTCAAACTAGCTCAGGAGGTCCCCATGGTCCAAATCGGAACCGTTATCATTGAAACGCCCCTGGCCCTGGCCCCTATGGCCGGGGTCACCGACGGGGCCTTCCGGCTGCTGTGCCGGGAGCAGGGCGCCGGGTTGACCTGTACGGAAATGGTCAGCGCCAAGGCCCTGTGCTATCAGGACAAAAAGACCAGGCCCCTGCTGGCTCTGGAGGAGGGGGAACACCCCGCAGCCGCGCAGATTTTCGGCAGCGACCCGGTCTGTATGCAGGAGGGGGCCGCTCTGGCCCGGGAAATCTCCGGCGCGGACCTGATCGACATCAACATGGGCTGCCCCGTTCCCAAGGTGGCCAACGCCGGGGACGGCTCCGGCCTTATGCGGGACCCGGACAAGGCCGTCCGGGTGCTGGAGGCGGTGGTCCGGGGCGCGGGCTGTCCCGTGACGGTCAAGTTCCGGCTGGGCTGGGACAAGGGGTCCATCAACTGCGTGGAATTTGCCCAGGCGATGGAGCAGGCGGGCGCCGCCGCCGTGGCCGTCCATGGCCGCACCCGAACCCAGATGTACGCCGGAACGGCCAACTGGGACTATATCCGGGCGGTAAAACAGGCGGTGCATATCCCGGTTATCGCCAACGGGGACGTATTTTCCCCCCAGGACGCGGTGCGCATCCTCCGGTACACCGGGGCGGATCTGGCAATGATTGGCCGGGGGGTATTCGGCAATCCCTGGCTGTTCGCCCAGTGCAAGGCGGCCCTGGAGGGCCGTGAAATCCCCCCCATCCCGCCGCTGGCCCGGCGGTGCGACGCGGCGGTGCGGCAGTTTGAGCTGTCCGCCCGGCGGAAGGGGGAGAAAATCGCCTGTCTGGAGGCCCGGCGGCACTACGCCTGGTATCTGAAGGGGGTGCCCCACAGCGGATATTGGAAGGAGCAGATTGTAAAAATTACAACCCTGGAGGATGTCTACCGGGTGACCCGGGGCATCAAGCGGGAACTGTGCAGTGAGGTGTGAGCCTTGACGGAACAAGAGCTGGCAAGCCTGGCCCGAAGGGGGGATCAGGATGCCTTCGCCCAACTGGTGCGGGACAACGAGCGGCAGGTGTATACGCTGGCTCTGCGCCTGTGCGGAAACCCGGAGGACGCAATGGACCTGGCCCAGGAGGCCCTCCTGCGGGCCTGGAGCGCCCTGCCCAATTTTCGGGGAAGCTCCAGCTTTTCCACCTGGCTGTACCGGCTCACCTACAACGCCTGCGTGGATTTTCTCCGCAAAAACAGCCTGCGGCGGGAGGTTTCCCTGCCTTTGACCCAGGAGGCCCCCGACGTGCCCGACCACACCGGCGACCCCCACCAGGCCCTGGAGCGCAAGGAGCGCCGGCAGGCCCTGGAGCGGGGGCTGGCCCAGCTGCCGGAGCACTACCGGAGCGTATTGGTGCTGCGGGAGCTGTCGGGCCTGAGCTACCAGGAGATTGGAGACGTGCTGAAGCTGGATTTAGGAACGGTGCGTTCCCGTCTGGCCCGGGCCCGGGGAGAATTGCGAAAAATTTTGCGGAAAGACGGGAACTTTTTTGACAGCGGCGCGTCTAATCCGGTAAACAAGAAAGGAGGCGCGCCATGATTTCCTGCGAACAAGCCCTGGAGCTGATCAGCTTGGAGCTGGACGGCCTTTTGGACGATACCGGCCGGGAGCAGCTGGAGCGGCATCTGGCCGGGTGCGCCCCCTGTCAGGCGCTGCGGGAGGATTTATCCCTTCTCCGCCAGGAGCTGCCCGGTCTGGAGGCCGGTCCCCCGGAGCCCCTCTGTCCAAACGTGCTGCAAAAAATCCGGCCCGCCCCTCTGTGGAAGCGCCGCGGCTTCCAGAGGCTGGCGGGGCTGGCCGCCTGTGCTCTTTTATGCGCCGGACTGTGGCAGCTGCGCCCCCCGGAGCCCCAGCCCGCTCCTATACTGGAAGCCGCCGCTTCGCCTCAGGCCCGGCAGGTGCAGGAGATTCCGGAGAATGCCGGAGCACCGGAGCTGAAGCTCTATGCCTGCGCCGCCGAGTTCTCTTCCCAGAAGGGCCGGCTTCCGGACCAGGGCCGCGCCAATATTTGGTCCCCGGCCTTTCTTGACAAATCCTCCAAAGAAGCGTATGATAAAATTGTCAGTTTTCATACAACACGTGGAAAGGATTTGATGGGATGAAACGACGTATCAGTGCAATTTTGTTGACAGCGGTCTTTTGGGTCAGCTTAATGCCCGCCGCCTTCGCGGCGGGCCCCTTTGCGGATGTATCCGCCTCCCACTGGGCCAGCCAGTTTATTCAGCGTGCCGCCGGCGAGGGCTGGGTCAGCGGTACCGGCGGCGGACTCTACAGCCCCTCCGAGTCCTTGACCGGCGCGCAGTTCTTGACCATGGTGTCCAATACCTTCTACCCCGGCGAGGCGGACCAGGTCAACGTCCCCGGCGGCGCCCCCTGGTATGCCAGATACTGGACGGTAGCCCAGGACCACGCGCTAACCCAGGATACCACCATTCAGAGCCAGAGCGACCTGGGTAAGAAGATTACCCGTTACGATATGGCCCAGGTGATTATGAACGTCATCGCCGCCCAGGAGGACGAGGTGGTCCTGGACACCGGGGATATCCTGAAGGCCCAGACCGCCATCGCCGACTGGGCCAGCGTACCCAAAGACTATCAGGGCGCAGTCTCCGGGGCTTACGCTTTGGGCATTCTCAGCGGCAAAACCGGCGGAACCTTCGCTGGGAGCGACTTTATGACCCGTGCTGAGGCCGCCACGGTGCTGTGCAACATGATGGACGCCGTGTTGAACGGCGGGTCCATCGCCAAACCCAGCCAGCCGGAGAAGCCCTCCCAGCCGGAGAAGCCCAGTGAACCGGAGAAGCCCTCCCAGCCGGAGACCCCCGCTCAGCCCAACACCAGTGAATTTGCCGCTGAGGTGGTCCGCCTGGTGAACGTGGAGCGGGCCAAGGAGGGCCTGAAGCCCCTGGCCACCTTTGACAGCCTCACGGAAGCTGCGCAGATCCGGGCGGAGGAGATCATTACCCGCTATGAGCACACCCGCCCCGACGGGCGGCGATGCTTCACCGTTCTGGACGAGACCGGGGCCTCCAAAAACGCGGGGTCCATGGGCGAAAATATCTACGCCTCCCCCGCCACGCCTGCGGCGGCGGTAGAGGGCTGGATGAATTCCGAGGGCCACCGGGCCAATATCATGAACCCCAAATTCACCCACATCGGCGTGGGCTACGCCCCCGGCGGAGACTGGAATCATAACTGGGTGCAGTTGTTTGTGAGCATCCCGGAGGGCGCCTCCACCGGCAATCAGCCCAGCCAGCCCAATCAACCCAGTCAGCCTACACAGCCCACACAGCCCACGCAGCCCACGCAGCCCACGCAGCCCAGTCAGCCCGTCCTGACCCAGGAGGAGGCCGCCGCCGAGGTGCTGCGTCTGGTGAACGCCCAGCGCTCCGGCGCAGGCCGCCAGGCCCTGACCATCGACAGCGACCTGAACCGGGCGGCGCAGATCCGGGCCCAGGAGCTCACCACGCAGTATTCCCACACCCGCCCGGACGGGAGCACCTGCTACACCGTGTCGGACGACCTGGGAATCCGTGCGCGGTACAGCAGCATCGGCGAGGGCATCGCCACCGCCAGCAGCGCCTCCGCCGCGGTGAGCGGCTGGATGGGGACGAAAGGCGACAAGGGCAACCTGCTCAACCCGGAGTGTAACCAGCTGGGAGTGGGCTACGTGTCCAGCGGGGGCCAGGGGTACTGGGTGTTCCTGATTACCAGCCCCCAAAAGGGCTCGCAGAATCCCCCGGAGGGCAACACGCCGGACGGCAACACGCCGGACGATAACACGACCCAGCAGCCCGGCTCTGGCGTGGACGCGCTGACCGCCGAGGTGGTCCGTCTGGTGAATGTGGAGCGGGCCAAGGAGGGGCTGGCGCCTCTGGGAACCTACGACAGCCTGAGCGCGGCGGCCCAGATCCGGGCCCCCGAGATTGCGGAGGTCTTCTCCCACACCCGCCCGGACGGAAGCAGCTGCTTCACCGCCCTGGACGAGACGGGGGCCAAGCAGGGGGCCTACACCTACGGCGAGAATATTGCCGCCGGCAACGCCACCGCAGCCGCCACCGTGGAGCAGTGGATGAACTCCCCCGGCCACCGGGCGAACATTATGAATCCGGACTTTACCCACATCGGCGTGGGCTACATCCAGACCAACGGCGGCTACCGCCACTACTGGGTGCAGATGTTTACCGGAAAGCGATAAAAGGACAGGGGCGGACCGATTGCGGTCCGCCCCTTTTTTTGCCGTGTCAGCTCAGCTGGAACTGCCCCGTGTACAGCCGGTAGTACCGGCCCTGGTGGTCCAGCAGCTCCTGATGGTCCCCCTTCTCTTCGATCTCCCCGTGCTCAATGACCACGATGCAGTTGGAATTGCGCACCGTACTCAGCCGGTGGGCAATGACGAACACCGTCCGGCCCTCCATGAGCATATCCATGCCCCGCTGAATCAGCGCTTCGGTCCGGGTGTCGATGGAGGAGGTGGCCTCGTCCAGAATCATAACCGGCGGGTCGGCCACCACCGCCCGGGCAATGGCCAGAAGCTGCCGCTGGCCCTGGGACAAATTGGCCCCGTCGCCGGTGACCGGGGTGTCGTACCCCTGGGGCAGGCGGCGGATGAAGGAGTGGGCGTTGGCGCTCTTGGCGGCGGCGATGCACTCCTCGTCGGCGGCGTCCAGCCGTCCGTACCGGATGTTGTCCATGATGGTTCCGGTGAACAGGTGGGTGTCCTGCAAGACCGCCCCCAGGGAGCGGCGCAGGGAATCCTTACGGATGGCGGTGACCGGGATTCCGTCGTAGGTAATCATTCCGCCCTCAATCTCATAAAACCGGTTAATCAGGTTGGTGATGGTGGTTTTACCCGCGCCGGTGGAGCCAACAAAGGCGATTTTCTGCCCCGGATTGGCATAGACGCTCACGTCCTTCAAGATCCGCTTGCCGGGAACATAGGAGAAATCCACGTGGCTGAACCGCACGGCCCCCCGCAGCTCCGTCAGCCAGAAATCTTCACTGGAAACGCTGCGCACCGCGCCCCGGATGGGGTGCAGGCCGGTTTCACCACCGGGGTCCGGGTATCTCCAGGCCCATCCGCCCTCCGGGTTTTCGGCCAGGTCCAGGCCGCAGTTTTTGGGGACCTTCCAGGCCCAGGTCCGGGGCCGTCCGCTCCCGGTAAAGACGGACAGCGCGCCGCTGGAATCCTTCTGCGCCGGAACCAGGGTGACGGTCCCCTCGTCCACCTCCGGCTCGATGTCCATCACCTCAAAGATGCGCTCCGCGCCCGCCATGGCGGACAGCAGGGTGGTCATCTGCTGGGAAATCTGGTTCAGGGGCTGTCCCACCTGTTTGGAGTAGTTCAAATAGACCACCAGCCCCCCCAGATCGAAGCCCTGGAGCACGGACAGCAGTCCGCCGAAGGCGGCCGTGAAAGCGTAGCTGATGTTCATCAGATTGCCCGCCACGGGCATAATCATGGTGGAATAGAAATTGGCCTTCTGGGCCGCGTCCCGGTAGGCGTTGTTCAGCAGCTGGAATTTGGCCTTGGCCTGCTCCTCGTGGGTGAATGCCTTGACCACCTTCAGGCCCTCGATGACCTCCTGAATCTCGCCGTTGACAGCCCCCAACGCGCTCTGCTGCTCCTGATAGAACCGGCGGCTGCGGCCGCCCAGGGCCTTGAACACCTGCATGGTGACGGCCAGAATCACGGCGGTGACCAGAAAGAGCTTCCAGTTGATGAAGAGCATCAGGGCCACCAGGCCCACAAACATCAGACAGCTGGAGCACAGAGAGACCACGCTCTGCTCCAGGACCATAAGCACGTTGTCCGCGTCGTTGGTGAAGCGGCTCATCAGCTCCCCGTGGGGGTGCTGGTCGAAGTAGGACAGGGGCAGGTCCTGGAGCTTGTCAAACAGCTCCTGGCGCAGACGGTTGACCCCCTTTTCCCCCAGCCGGACCATTGTGGCGGACTGGCCGTAGGTGGCCAGACAGCCGACCAGAAAGACGCCTACCATCTTCAGAATGGACAGCCCCAGTCCGGCGAAATCGGTGCAGCCGGACCAGATGAAGTCGTTGATGATATTCCGCATCATATAGGACCCGCCCAGATTGCTGAGGACGGACAGCAGCAGGCACAGGAATACAAGCAGCAAGGGCAGCTTGCTGCGGGTAAGGTAGCGCACCAGGCGGGAAACGGTTTTGCCCATGTTTTTGGGCTTGGCATAGCCCCCTCGCGGGGCTCCATGCGGTCCCGGCATTATTCCTGCACCCCCTCTTGCTGAGATCGGTAGATCTCCTGATAAATGGCGTTTGTGCGTAAAAGCTCCTCGTGGGTCCCCCGGCCGGCGATATGGTCGTCGTCCAGTATCAGGATTTCATCGGCGTACTGGACAGAAGAGATCCGCTGGGCAATGATAATGACCGTGGAGTCCTTCAGGTTCTTGGCGAAGGACTCCCGGATGGCGGCCTCGGTGGCGGAGTCCACCGCAGAGGTGGAGTCGTCCAGAATCAGGATGGACGGCTTGCGGAGCATGGCGCGGGCGATGCACAGCCGCTGCTTCTGTCCGCCGGAGACGTTGGAGCCCCCCTGGGTCAGCTGGGTGTCGAAGCCGTCGGGGAGGGCCATGATAAAATCGTATGCCTGGGCGTCCCTGGCGGCCTGGAGCATTTCCTCCTCGGTGGCGCCGGGCCGGCCCCACATCAGGTTTTCGCGGATGGTCCCGGTGAACAGGATGTTGGTCTGGAGCACCATGCCGATGCGGCCGCGCAGCTCCTCCAGGGGGTAGTCCCGCACGTCCACCCCGTCCACCAGCACAGCGCCGCCGGTCACGTCGTAGAACCGGGGGATGAGATTGACCAGGGAGGATTTTCCGGTGCCGGTGCCCCCTACAATGGCCACGAATTTCCCCGGCTCCACGGTGAAGCTGATGTGAGAGAGCACGTCGTCCCCGGTGCCGGAGGCCACGTATTTAAAGGACACGTCCCGGAACTCCACCCGGCCCTTCGGGGCGGGCAGGGCGGCGGGCTCGGCCCGGTCCTGGACCGACGGCTCTGTTTCCAGCACCTCGCTGATCCGCCGGGCGCAGGCCTGGGCCCGGGAGAGCTGGAGCAGGGACATGGCCACCATCATAACGCTCATAAGAATCTGGCTGATGTAGGAGATAAACGCCTGCAGATCCCCCAGGTCAAATTCGGCCTGCATCACCATTTTGCCGCCGAAATACAGCACCGCGACGGTGGCCCCATTGAGGGCCAGCATCATGACCGGCATAATGGCGATAATTTTCATGCCCACGTCCAGGCCCGCCTGCATGAGCGCGTCGCTGGAGCGGCTGAATTTCTGGCGCTCGTGGTCCTCCCGGACGAAGGCTTTCACCACACGCACGCCGATCAAATTTTCCTGCAAGACGTTGTTCAGCCCGTCGATACGCTTCTGCATGACCTCGAATAATTGGGTACACACCTTCATCAGTACCGCAATGACGGCAACCATAATGGGGATGACCACCAGCAGGATAAGGGCCAGACGGGCGTTCAGGGCCAGGGCGATGGACATGGCGGCCACCAGCATCACCGGCGCCCGGACCAGCATCCGCAGGCCCATCGCCAGCATCATGGTCATAGCGTTCACGTCGTTGGTCATACGGGTGATGAGGGACGCGGAGGAAAAGCGGTCGATATCCGCGAACGAGAAATCCTGGACCTTGTTGAACAGGCACTGGCGCAGGTTGCCGCCAAAGCCCTGGCTGGCAAAGGTGGCGTATTTTGCGGACCCCACGCCGCAGGCCATGGCCGCGCCTGCCAGCAGGAGCATTTGCGCGCCCAGGCGGAAAATCTGCCCCACATCGCCGGCTGGGATGGCCGCGTCTACAATATCCGCCATGACCAGGGGCAGCAGAAGCTCGCAGATGACCTCCAGAATAATCAGGACGGGGGAGAGCAGAGCTTGTTTTTTATAGCCCTCCAGATGGGTGAGAAACAGGGAAAGCAAAAAGATCAATCCTCCTTTTTGTTGTTTGAAGCGCTCCGGGTCAGATTTTGGAGCATACGGCGCTCAAAGGACAGAAGAAGCGACTGCTCCTCCGGGGAGAAGCCGTGAAGCATGGTCTGGGACACCCGCCGGAACGCCTCCCGGCAGCCTGTCACCGCCTCCCGGCCCTTTTCTGTCAGGAACACCTGGTTGCACCGGGCGTCGTCCCGCCAGGGCTTCCGGCGGATGTAGCCGCTGCGCTCCAGCCCTTTCAGGGAGTTGGCGACGGCGGCGGGCGACACATACAGCTGTTGTGCCAGGTCCCGCTGAGCCTGACAGGACGCCGGGTCCTCCTCGGCGCACTGGAGCAGGGATACCAGCATGGGGTGGTTCACTTCCTCCAGGCCTGCCGCGAACAGCTCTGCCTGAATGGCGGCCCTGTGGGCCTGCGTGAGCCGGCGGGAGAGCAGCTCCATTTCCTGGGCAAACGCTGCCATAGATACGTCTCCTTTCCAATTCGTTAACCGGTTAATCATTAACGTGTTTCGTATTATAGCAGTTCCGTGTACAAAATCAATGACTTTTTTGTAAATAATTCGAGAACGAACGTTTGACTTTTTGCGGTAGCTGTGGTAAAATAAGGGCAGCTGGATTTTCTTCCGTCCAACACCCATAGAAAGGAGCCTTATCATGGCGAAGCTAAGGACGAAACAGCAGCAGATTTATGATTATATCGTGTCCTTTACTGAGGAGCACGGTTATCCCCCCTCGGTCCGGGAGATCGGGGAGGCCGTGGGCCTCAAGTCCCCTTCCACCGTCCATTTCCACATGAAAAATCTGGAAAAAGCCGGAATGATCGTCAAGGCGAAAAAAAAGACCCGGGCCATCTCCCTGCCCCATTCGGAGGACGGCCCTCCCCAGGATACGGTGCCCATCCTGGGAAACGTGGCTGCCGGTGCTCCCATTCTGGCGGAGGAGTGTATTGAGGACTACCTGACCTTCGACACCGGCGGACTGAGCGGCGAGCACTTCGCCCTGCGGGTGCGGGGGGAGTCCATGCGCGACGCGGGCATTCTGCCCGGCGACCTGGTGGTGGTCCACCAGCAGCAGCGGGCCTCCGCCGGCGACATTGTGGTGGCTATGATCGACGGCGAAGCCACGGTGAAAACCCTCCGCCGCCGGGACGGCCATGTGTGGCTGATGCCGGAAAATCCGGAATATGAGCCCATCCCCGGGGACCATGCGGAGATTCTTGGCCGGGTAACCGCCGTGGTCCGGAGGTATTAAAAGGAAAATCGACCGATACATGAAATCCCTCCTGTCTGCTATCCTAAAGAAGAGCAGACAGGAGGGATTTTTCTGGTTTGGTTCTATCATTGGTTTTGGTATTTTTGCGTCTACAGCCTGTTCGGCTTTGGATTGGAGGTGGCCTTTGCCCGGCTCACCGGAGGGCGGCGGGACCGGAAGGGCCTGCTGCTGCTGCCCCTGTGTCCGGTCTATGGCCTGGGGGCCTGCGCCATTGTTCTGCTGCCCCCGGTGGTCCGGACAAGTCCGCTGCTGCTGTTTCTCCTTGGGGGCGCAGCCGCCGCAGCGGTGGAGTATCTGGTCGCCGTATTTTATGAGGAGGGGCTGGGCGTACAGTTCTGGGATTACTCCGATCTGCCCTGGAACCTTCAGGGGCGGGTGTGTGTGATGTTTGCGCTGGTCTGGGGGGCGATGGGTTTGGCACTGGTCAAATGGGTGCACCCTCTGGTCCAGGAGCTGGTGCGGGATATTCCGGCTCCCGTAAGCCTGTGGGCCGTGCTGGCGGCGCTGGCCGACCTGGCGGTCTCCTCCTGGATGATGCGCGCCACCGGCGGCCGGGAGTGCCTGCAATGGTATCGGTTCCTACGGCCGGACGGAGCCTGATTTCGCGATCCTGCGCTTGAATTCTCTTTCCCCCTGTGGTATACTTTTGAATCATTTGGAAAATTCCGCAAGGAGGAAAACACTATGGCACATTGGAGACGGGCGCTGTCCGCCGCCCTGGCCTGCCTGTGCGCAGCCCTGCTGCTCCCGGCCCCCCGGGCGGCGGAGGCGGACGGGACCATTGGAAGCTTACGTCTGGACGCGGATGAATCCATCGTGTCCAGAAAGACCCTGGAGCTGGAGCTGTTTCAGGAGGCCCCTGTCCGGGGGTTCCGCTTCAACCGCAATTTGCAGCTGACCGCCCAGATCAACCAGACCAGCCGGGACGTGAACCTGCACCTGACCGCCTTTGAGGAGGGCACCCGGCTGGAGATTGAATACCTCACCGACCTGGACCAGGACGGGAAGTATGAAATGCTCCTGCCCATCGACATCCCCATTTACGACACACTGGACAGCAATGGCCAGCTTGTGGACGGCGAGGAGGGGGACGCGCTGGAGGCCGGCCGGGAATATGTTATCAATGGCCGGGCTCTGATGCGCCGGGCGGACCAGTCCATCCGGAACCGGATGGACAAAAACAGCCGCATTTTCCTGTCCGAGCGCAAGGGAATCCGGGTCCAGGTGGAAAATGTAATCTACTTACTTACGCTGTCCCAGCCCTCCGGCCAGTCCGTCACCTACTATCTGGAGATGCTGATTCAGGTCCCCCAGACGCCGGAGCCTGAGCCTACCCCCCAGCCGGAGCCCGTTCCGGAACCGGAGCCTGAACCGGACCCGGAGCCCGCGGTTACCGCCGCCAGCTTTTCCGACGTGCCGGAGCGGATGTGGTATTACAGCGCCGTTGACTATGTGCTCCGCCGGGGCCTGATGGGCGGGACCGGGCAAAACACCTTCTCCCCCGACAGCCTGCTCACCCGGGAGCAGCTTGCGGTGGTGCTCTACCGCCTGGCGGGAGCCCCGGAGGAGGGCGCGGACGCCTCCTACCCGGACGTGGCGCAGGACAGCGCCTTTTATCCCGCCATCGCCTGGGTGACGAAAAACGGCCTGATGAGCGGGCTGGATACCGGCCTGTTTGAGCCCCAAAATCCCCTGACCCGGGAGCAGCTGGCCATCTGCCTGGAAAAATTTGCCCGGTTCAAGGGGGTGGAGCTGGTTTCCCCCGCCGACCTGTCCGGCTACGCCGACAGCGATCAGGTCTCCTTCTGGGCCAGGGACTACCTGGGCTGGGCGGTGGCCCAGAAGCTGCTGGGCGGCTATGACGACGGAACCCTGCGGCCCACCGCCCAGACCACCCGGGCCGAAGTGGCGGTGGTGCTGCAAAAATACTGCGAGGGGGTTTTGAGCTGATGGAATATATCCCCATTCTTCTCTTTGTGGGGGCGGTGGTCGGCATTCCCATGGCCATCCTGCTGTTTAACCAGTACGGCACCAAGCGGGGGTGCGGCCGGGGCTGCGCCACCTGCGGCAACCGGGATATCTGCTATCGGAGGAAAAAGAAGAAGCTTTGAACAGGCGCACCGCAATTCGCCTGCTGGCGGGACTGCTTTGTCTGTCCATCGCCGGGGGCTGGTACTATTTTACCTTCCTCCGGGTCCAGAACGTTTTTGACGAAATGTACTACAGCCGGATCCACTCCCGGCGGCTGTTCCAGGACGTGGAGCAGCTCCAGACTCCGGCCCGGGACGCGGATCAAGGGACTCTTTGGATGGGCGGCAGCCTGTTTGAGTGCTACGACACAAGGCTGCTGGAGCCGGGACACCGCATCAACATCGACTTTCATGTAAGCAGTACCCGACTGTATTTCGATTATCTGATCGAAATGGAGAACGGCGGGCAGGCGTGGTATGAATATGTATACGATGTCAAGGAAAAGACCTTGACATATCAGACCTCCGGGACGGAAAATCCGGCGGGAGAGCATTTCCTGTTTGATCGAGTTCTGCCGGACTGGTTCGCCGCAAACGGGGGTAAAACCCGGTTTTCTCTGGACCATCTGGGGAATTTCACCTATATTGAACCATAATAAAAATCCAGCCTCTTCAAAAAGGCTGGATTTTTGAATTTACAGCAGAAATACGTTTAGTAGGCCACACCCCAATAGATCATGTGCTTGGCGGGCTTGCCGCAGCACACGCAGGTCTCCCCTACCTTCTCCTGCTCCAGAGGCATACAGCGGGAGGTGACCCCGGCCTGCTCCTTCATCTTCAGCTCGCAGTCCAGCTCCCCGCACCACATGGTCTTGGCGAACCCCCCCTCGCCCTCCATGAAGGCTTTCACGTCCTCCAGGGTCAGACACACCCGGGTGTGGTCCTCCAGGTTCTTCTTCGCCCGCCGGTACAGCCCATCGTGAACGCTGTCCAGCAGCTCCTTCACCGTATCCTCCAGGTTTTCCAGGGATACAAATACCTTTTCTCCCGAATCCCGGCGGCAGATGCAGCACTGATTCTTCTCCATATCCTTGGGGCCGATCTCCACCCGCAGGGGAACGCCCTTCATCTCATATTCTGCGGCCTTCCAGCCCATGGACTGGTCGCTGGCATCCATTTTCGCCCGGACCCCCGCCTTTTGCAGCCGCTCCAGCAGGCCGGAGGCCGCGTCCAGCACGCCGGGCTTGTGCTGGGCCACGGGAATGACCATGGCCTGGATGGGGGCGATGCGGGGGGGCAGCACCAGACCGTTATTGTCGCCGTGGGTCATGATAATGCCGCCGATCATACGGGTGGATACCCCCCAGCTGGTCTGATGGGGGTAGTGGAGCTGATTGTCCTTGCCGGTGTAGGTGATGTCGAAGGCCCTGGCGAAGCCGTCGCCGAAATAGTGGCTGGTGCCGGACTGGAGGGCCTTCCGGTCGTGCATCATGCACTCCACTGTGTAAGTCTCCTCCGCGCCGTTGAATTTTTCCTTCTCCGTCTTGCGCCCCTTGACCACCGGCATTGCCAGCACGTTTTCCAAAAAGTCCGCATAGATGTTGAGCATCCGCATGGTCTCTTCCCGGGCCTCCTGGGCGTCGGCGTGCATGGTGTGGCCCTCCTGCCACAAAAATTCCCGGTGGCGCAGGAAGGGCCGGCTGGTCTTTTCCCAGCGGAGCACGGAACACCACTGGTTATACAGCTTGGGCAGGTCCCGGTGGGAGTGGATCACGTTTTTGTAGTGCTCGCAGAACAGGGTTTCGGAGGTGGGGCGGATGCAGTACCGCTCCTCCAGCTTTTCGCTGCCTCCCACGGTCACCCAGGCGCACTCGGGAGCAAAGCCCTCCACGTGGTCCTTCTCCTTCTGGAGCAGGCTTTCGGGGATAAGCATGGGCAGATACACGTTCTCGTGGCCGGTGGCCTTGAAGCGCTTATCCATCTCCTGCTGGATATTCTCCCAGATGGCGTAGCCGTAGGGGCGGTAGATGAACATACCCTTGATGGAGGAGTAGTCGATGAGCTCCGCCTTTCTGCACACGTCGGTGTACCACTGGGCGAAATCCACCTCCATATCGGTGATCTGCTCCACCTGTTTCTTGCCGGAATTTTGAGCCATAATAATCCATCCTTTTTCCAGTTGTTTGGTTCTATTGTAGGGTCATTTTCTGCAAAAGTCAAGCCTTCAGGGCGCTCCGGATAGTCCGGGCAAAGGCGTCCAGCCTCTGGTCCACGCCAGGGCGCTTCACCGCCTGTCCCGGGTCGTTGGCAGTCTCCAGCAGGGCGAACCGGGGGGGCAGATAAAAGGATTTATTCATATTCATCCCCGCAATCAGCTGCCGGGCCAGGATGTCCCCGCCCGAATAGCCGGAGACAATAACGGCGAACAGGGCCTTGTCATAAAAACGGGTCTGCCGGAACAGGGCGGTCAGGCGATTGATGAAGGCGGTCAGGTTGGCGGAGAGCGCGTCGTTGTAGTTGGGACAGAGCATCACGATCCCGTCGCACCGGCGCACAGCGGGGTAGACCTCCTGCTGCATCAGGCCGCCATAGAAGCAGCCGCCCTTCTCCCCGAAATGCAGGCACAGGGTATAGGGACACCCGGAGCAGTCGGAGAGGGTGCCGTTGCGCAGGCCGATTTCCGTCACGGTGAACCCCTCGCCAAGCCGGCCCCGGACCTTCTCCCACAGGGCCATAGTGTTGGAGGTATGGTGGCTGGAGGCGTGGAGCACCAGCAGTTCCGGGTCCTTTTTGGGGTGGAATTCCTCAAAGAGCCGGGAAATCAAATCCTCCGCCGCCGCCTGATAGGCCCCCTCCAGGTCTGTTTGCAGGTTCTGGGCCTGGATGCGGAAATTTTCCAGCGTTCCGGTGGCCTCCACCAAGGGGCGGCCCACCAGGGCGCACCCGGCCTGATTGACGGCAAAAGCCAGTTCCGCGGCGGTGGACTTGGTGAAAAGCTCCCCGGGGCCGTCCACGATCAGCCCGGCGGTGGAGCCGTTCAGCAGGCCGGGCTCCCGGCGCAGGCGGGCGAGGATTCTGACATACCCGAAATTCAGCCCGGTCTCGTCCAGCCCCAGGGCGAAGAGGAGCTTTTTGTCCCGCAAATCCTGCAAATCCTCTGCATTTCGATAGACCTTGACGCTTTTTCCCTCTAAAACCCGGGTCAGAAGCTGCTGAAGCCGGGGATTTGCGCCCGACGGACAGATCAGATGCAGATCCATTACAGAATCTCCTGCAAGTGGTCCGCCGCCGCCCGAATGCGGCCGAACAGGGCGTCGGGAATTCGGGGCAGAAGCTCCGTCTCCAGGCCGGCGGGAGTATAACGGTTCTTGACCCCCATATAAATGCCGTCCAGGAACACGGAACCGCAGTGCCACTCCCCCCGGAGGGTCAGCAGCAGGGACAGGGCCCCGGAGGACA
>CAJUPG010000009.1 GCA_910588455.1 uncultured Oscillospiraceae bacterium | reverse complement strand
CTCCCGCATCCCCCCCCGGGTCCAGGTCCGGAAAAACGCCCCCCTGGAGCTGCCCCACGTGCTTCTCCTGGCCGACGACCCCCAAAAAACCGTGATTGAGCCCCTCTCCGGCCAAACCGGGGAAATGGCCCTGCTCTACGACTTCGAGCTGATGGAGAGCGGCGGGCACATCCGGGGCTGGAAGCTGAACCCGGCCCAGCTGGAGCAGACCGCCGCCGCTTTGACGGCCCTGTCGGAGCGGTCGGAGATGCTCTTTGCCGTGGGGGACGGGAATCACTCCCTGGCCACGGCGAAAGCCTGCTACGAGCGCCGCAAGGGCCTCACCCGGCCGGACCAGTGGCCGGACCTGCCCTCCCGGTACGCCCTGGCGGAGCTGGGCAACCTCCACGACGACGGGCTGAAATTTGAGCCCATCCACCGCCTGCTCACCAACCTGGAGCCCCGGCAGCTGCTGGAGGACTTGCTTTCCGCCTGCCCCGGCGCACAGGAGGGGGAGGGAGAAGGCCACGTGCTGCGCTACCTCCACGGGTACACCCAAGGGGCCGTCACCATCCCCAACCCCAGCTGCCAGCTGCCGGTGGGGACGCTGCAAGCCTTTTTGGACCGCTGGCTGGAGGGCCACCGGGAGGCTGTCATTGACTACATCCACGGGGCGGACGTAGCCCGGCAGCTGGCCGCCCGGCCCCGGAGCATCGCCTTTTTCCTGGAGCCGATGGAAAAGGAGCGCCTGTTCCCCACGGTGATCCAGGACGGGAAACTCCCCCGCAAAACCTTCTCCATGGGGGAGGCCCAGGACAAGCGGTTTTACTTAGAGGCCCGGAAAATCCGGGTGTAGGGGGACGTTCTATGGAGGCGCTGGCCTGCGCAAAATTGAATTTGACCCTGGACGTGCTGGGCAAACGGGAGGACGGCTACCATGAGATGCGCATGGTGATGACCTCCGTGGACCTGGCAGACCGCCTCACCCTGGAATTTGGCGCCGGGGCGGGGGTGTCCATCCGGACCAATCTGGGCTTTCTCCCCAGTGACCGGCGGAATCTGGCCTGGGCGGCGGCGGACGCCTTCGCCAAAGCCGCGGGGAAGCCGGTGGACGGCCTTTCCATCGCCATCGATAAGCAGATTCCCGTGTGCGCCGGCATGGCCGGGGGCAGCAGCGACGCCGCCGCCGTGCTTCGGGCGCTGAACCGGTGGGCGGGGGAGCCTCTGCCCCAAGGGGCGCTTATGGCGGCCGGGGCCCTGGTGGGCTCCGACGTGCCCTACTGCGTACTGGGGGGCACCGCTCTGGCGGAGGGCCGCGGAGAGCGGCTGACCGCCCTGGCCGCCCTGCCGCCCTGCTGGGTGGTGGTGTGCAAGCCGGACTTTTCTGTCTCCACCCCGGAGCTGTTCGCCCAGATCGACCGGGTGAAGCTGCGCCGCCGTCCGGATACGGCGGGGATGCTGGAGGCTTTGGAGCACGGGGACCTGGCCGGAGCCGCCCGGCGGATGTACAACGTGTTTGAGGACGTACTGCCGGAGCGCCGGCGGAACACCGTAGCTGCCATCAAGAACACGCTGATTCAGTGGGGGGCCCTGGGAGCTACCATGAGCGGCACCGGCCCCACGGCCTTTGGGCTGTTCGACCGGGAGGAGCAGGCCCGGCTGGCCTGGGAGGCTCTTCGGAGCGAGTACCGGGATACGTTTTTGACCCATACGGTTTAAAACCAAAAAATACCGTCCATACTGTTAGCATCTACATAACAGTTTGGACGGTGTTTTTTATGGATCGAAAGCTGAAAATTTGGGAAATGGCCCTGCTGTTCGGGGTCTTGTGTGCCATTATGGGGGGGATGTGGCTGGACCGGGAGCAGACCCGGCTGGCCAACCAGGTGATTCGCCTGCACGTGATTGCCAACTCCGACAGCGACGGGGATCAGGCCCTGAAGCTGAAGGTGCGGGACGGGGTGCTGGCCCAGGCGGAGCAGCTCTACCCCGAAGGGGCCAGTCTGGAGCAGGCCTCCCAGGCTCTGGAGCGCAATCTGGCCGCCCTGGCTGCCGCCGGGCAGGCGGTGGTGGAGCGGGAGGGGGCGGACTACCCCGTCCGGGCAGAGATTACCCGGTGCTGGTTCCCCACGAAAGAGTATGAGGATTTTGCCCTCCCCGCCGGGGAGTACACCGCCCTGCGGGTGACCATTGGAGAGGGGGAGGGCCGGAACTGGTGGTGCGTGGCCTATCCGCCTTTGTGCCTTGGGGCCGCCACCCAGACCGTGGAGCAGGCCGCCCTCACGGGACAGCTGGACCCGGAGGGGGCCAGCCTGATCACTGGGGAGGACGAGGGCTACGTGCTGAAATTCAAGGCCATCGAGCTGCTGGAGCAGTGGCGGGCCCTGTTTCAGAGCTGAAACACAACGCCAATCACCGCCGCAATGCCGATAAAGGCGATGGGATGCAGCTTTTTCAGGGGTCTCAGGCGAAGTCCCACAAAAATGGCGGCCGCGATCAAAATGGCAGGCCAGTTGAACGGAAGGGTATGCTCTGCCTCTCCTCCTGCCAGCAGGAGGACGGACAGGGCTACGTTCAGCCCCGCCACGGCAATCAGGCCGGTGGAGGCAGGGCGCAGGCCATAGAAAACCGCGTCCACCGTTTTGGACTGGCGGAATTTCTGCAAAAATCCCGCAATGACAATAATCACCAGGATGGACGGCGCGACCAGCCCCAGGGTAGCCACCACGGCCCCGGGCAGGCCCGCCGTCTCAAAGCCTACATAGGTTGCCATGTTCACCCCCATGGGGCCGGGGGTGGACTCGGACACGGCGATCATGGTGGTCAAATCCCCGTTGGAGAACCAGCCGGTGCGGGAGCCGATGTCCTGCAAAAAGGGGATTGTCGCCAGCCCGCCGCCTACGGCGAACAGGCCGGTTTTGAAAAATTCAAAGAAGAGCTGAGGCAGGATCATTTTTCATTTCCTCCCAATTCAAGCTTGAGCAGTTCCCGGACCACATAGCCCGCCAGCCCCGCAGCCACAATCAGCAGCACCGGAGACAGCCCCGCGAAAAAGGCCAGCAGTACCACCGCCAGGAAAATCACGATGCACACCACGTCCTTCAGGGTGGACTTGCCCAGCTTCAGCACGCTGGAGGCAATCAGCGCCACCACCGCGGCGTTTACCCCGGCCAGGGCGTGCCGGACCAGGGGATATTCGGCGAAATTGGACAAAAAGGCCGCGATAATCGTAATGATGACGATGGAGGGGAACACCACCCCCAGGGTGGCCAGAACGCCCCCGAGAACGCCCTTGTGCTTGTGGCCGATGAAGGTGGCGGTATTCACCGCGAT
This sequence comes from uncultured Oscillospiraceae bacterium, assembly GCA_910588455.1. Classification (GTDB taxonomy): domain Bacteria; phylum Bacillota; class Clostridia; order Oscillospirales; family Oscillospiraceae; genus Lawsonibacter. The sequence continues at coordinate 33,866 of CAJUPG010000009.1, read as the reverse complement.
AATGCCCGGGGTGCACTGGCCGATGGCAAAGTAGTCGGTGAGCTCCCCGTCGGTGGCCCAGCCCTTTTTCTCCACCACCTCCCGCTGCAAAATGGGGAGCATGGCGTAGCCGCCGCCGAAGGTGCATACCCCCACTTTGGCGAAGGTCAAAAACAGGTCCAGATAGATGTTCATGCCAGCTCCTCCAGCTCCGCCAGCCATAACGCCGCCGCTGCGTCGGAGGGCATCCGCCAGTCGCTCCGGGGGGACAGGGTCACCGAGCCCACCTTGGGGCCGTCGGGCAGGCAGGAGCGCTTGAATTGCTGGGTGAAGAACCGGTGGTAGAAGTTTTTCAGCCATTTCAAAATGGTGGGCCGGTCGTACCGGTCCCCCAGGGCCTGCTGGGCCAGCCGGAAAACCTTACGGGGGGGGAAGCCCCAGCGGATGATATAGTAGAGGAAGAAATCATGGAGCTCATAGGGCCCCACCAGGTCCTCGGTTTTCTGGCTGATCCGGCCGTCCACGGCGGGCAGCAGTTCCGGGGAGACGGGGGTGTCCAGAATGTCCTCCAGCACGGCGGACAGGCGGGGGTCCTCCTCCCCTTTATCCCCGGCCATAAAGGAAACCAGATACCGCACCAGGGTTTTGGGGATGCCGGCGTTGACCCCGTACATGGACATATGGTCCCCGTTGTAGGTGGCCCAGCCCAGGGCCAGCTCGGACAGGTCGCCGGTGCCGATGACCATGCCGCCGGTCTGGTTGGCCACGTCCATCAGCACCTGGGTCCGCTCCCGGGCCTGGCCGTTTTCAAAGGTCACGTCATGCTTGTCCATGGGCTGGCCGATGTCCCGGAAGTGGACCTGCACCGCCTCGCCGATGTCGATGCGCTTCAGGGTGGCCCCCAGCCGCTGGGCCAGCTCCACCGCGTTGTCCCGGGTGCGGTCGGTGGTGCCGAAGCAGGGCATGGTCACGGCGATAATGTCGCTGGCCGGCCGGTCCAGCATCCCCATGGCCAGGGCGGTGATCAGAATCGCCAGGGTGGAGTCCAGTCCGCCGGACAGTCCCACCACCGCCGTTTTGGCGTGGGTGTGCTCCAGGCGCTTTTTCAGGCCCAGGGCAGCGATGAGCAGAATTTCCTCGCAGCGCTCCTTCCGGTCCGCCGCGTTCTCCGGCACGAAGGGCATGGCCTCGATGTGCCGGGTGAGGGCGGTGGTGGCGGGCTTCAGGGAGAAGGGGACGCTGATAAATTTGTCCTCCGGGGTGGTCTGGAAGGTACTCATGCGGCGGCGCTCATAGACGAGCCGGTCCACGTCGAGCTCGCTGACCGCCAGACCGCTGCCGAACCGTCTCTGGGCCAGCAGGGCCCCGTTTTCGGCGATCATGTCGTGGCCGGCGAACACCCCGTCGGTGGTGGACTCCTCCTCGCCGCAGCAGGCGTAGAGATAGCCGCACACCAGCCGGGCGGACTGGCTGGCGATCAGCTGCCGGCGGTAGTCCGCCTTGCCCACCAGCTCGTTGCTGGCGGACAGGTTCAAAATCACGGTGGCCCCGGCCAGGGCCAGGTCCTGGCTGGGCTGCTTGGGGGCCCACAGGTCCGCGCAGATCTCCACTCCCACGGACAGGTTGGGCATGGTCTCGCAGGTGAAGCGCAGATCCGGGCCGAAGCACACCTCCTGGCCGCACAGCTCCAGCATCCGGTCCATGGGCCGGCCGGCGGCAAACCAGCGCTGCTCGTAAAACTCCCCGTAGTTGGGCAGATAGGTCTTGGGGACCACCCCCAAGATCTCGCCCTTGTGTATTACAGCGGCGCAATTATACAGTTTGTTTTTAAATTGGACGGGCAGGCCCACGGCGGTGAGCAGGTCCAGGCTCTTGGTGGCCTGCAAAATGGTGGACAGCCCCTCCTCAGCCCCCCAGAGCAGGGTGTCCTGCAAAAACAGGTCGCCGCAGGTGTAGCCGGTGACGCACAGCTCCGGCAGGCACAGCACCCGCACCCCCTGCTTGTCCGCCTCCCGCATCAGCTCAAAAATCTGTTCCGCGTTATAGCGGCAGTCGGCCACCCGCACCCTGGGCGTACCGGCGGCCACTTTAATAAATCCATCCCGCATTGAAAAAACCTCCCTTGGGATTTGTTTCGTGCTTATCATACCCCAAACGCGGCGGGAATGCAAGATACTGCCAGAGGACTGGAAAGAAAATCTTGCAATTTCAAGGACGAAAGGGTACAATAAAACAGCTATCATGCCACAGACGAAACAAGGAGGGTCAATCATGGCCGACGATCTGAATTTTATCCATGAATTTATCCAGGAGGACACCGCACCCGGCGGGCGCTTTGCCGGGATGCAGGTCCATACCCGTTTTCCCCCCGAGCCCAACGGCTATCTGCATATCGGCCACTGCAAGGCACTGATTATCGACTTCGGCTCCGCCGAGAAATTCGGCGGCATCTGCAATCTGCGCATGGACGACACCAATCCCGCCAAAGAGGATACCGAGTTTGTGGACGCGATCCAGGAGGACATCCACTGGCTGGGCTTTGACTGGGATGACCGGTTTTATTACGGCTCCGACTACTTCGAGAAAACCTACGAGCTGGCCCTGGGCCTTATTAAAAAAGGTCTGGCCTACGTGTGCGAGCTTACCCCGGAGCAGTTCCGGGAGTACCGGGGCGACGTGAACACCCCCGCCCGCTCCCCCTGGCGGGACCGGCCTGTGGAGGAGAGCCTGGACCTGTTTCAGCGGATGCGGGCCGGGGAGTTCCCCGAGGGCAGGTATACCCTGCGGGCCAAGATCGACCTGAACAGCGGCAACTTCAATATGCGCGACCCGGTGCTCTACCGGATTCGCTATATTGAGCACCACCGCCAGGGGACCAAGTGGTGCATCTTCCCCATGTACGACTTCGCCCACCCCATTCAGGACGCCCTGGAGGGCATCACCCACTCCCTTTGCTCCCTGGAGTATGAGGACCACCGGCCTCTGTACGACTGGGTCATCAACAACACCGACGTACCCAGCAAGCCCCGGCAGATCGAGTTCGCCCGTCTGGGCATCAACTACACGGTGATGTCCAAGCGGAAGCTGCGCCGTCTGGTAGAGGAAAAGTACGTCTCCGGCTGGGACGACCCCCGTATGCCCACTCTCTGCGGCCTGCGCCGCCGGGGCTATACCCCCGCCTCCATCCGGAATTTCTGCGACCGGATCGGCGTGGCCAAGGCCACCTCTACGGTGGAATTCGGCTTTTTGGAGCACTGTCTCCGGGAGGATTTGAACGACCACGCCCAGCGGGCCATGGCCGTCCTGCACCCGGTCAAGCTCACTATCACCAACTACCCCGAGGGCCAGAGCGAGACCTTCCCGGTGGAGAACAACCCCAACGACCCCAACGCCGGCACCCGCGAGGTCTCCTTCTCCCGGCACCTGTTCGTGGAGGCGGACGACTTCCTGGAAACGCCCATCCCCAAGTACAAGCGCCTGTACCCCAACGGCCCGGAATGCCGCCTGAAGGGGGCATATCTTATCACCTGCACCGGCTGCGTGAAGGATGAAAACGGCAGTGTCACCGAGATTCTGGCCACCTACGACCCGGAGTCCAGGGGGGGCAACCCCGCCGACGGCCGGAAGGTGAAGGGGGCCACCATCCACTGGGTGGACGAGGCCACCGCCGTGGACGCGGAGGTGCGGCTGTATGACAACCTCTTCGCCGACCCGGACCCGGACGGAGGCGATAAGGATTTCCTGGACTGCCTGAACCCCGGCTCCCTTCAGGTGCTCACCGGCTGTAAGCTGGAGGCGTTTTTGGGAGATACCAAGCCCGCGGACCGGTTCCAGTTCCTGCGCCTGGGCTACTTCTGCGCCGACAGCAGGGACTCCAAGCCGGGGGCGCTGGTGTTCAACCGGGCCGTCAGCCTGAAGGACAGCTTCAAATGATATGAATTACCGGAACGACAAATACGGAAATCCCATTTCCATTCTGGGCTACGGCTGTATGCGCTTCACCCAGAGCGGCGGCAGAATCGACCTGGACAAGGCGGAGCGGGAGGTCATGGAGGCCGTCCGGGCCGGAGTCAACTACTTCGACACCGCCTACGTCTACCCCGGCAGCGAGGACGCGCTGGGCCGGATTCTGGAGAAAAACCACATTCGGGACCAGGTAAATATTGCCACAAAGCTCCCCCACTATCTGCTGCGCAAGCCGGAGAGCATGGAAAAGTATTTCCAGGAGGAGCTCAAGCGCCTGCGGACGGACCATGTGGACTACTACCTGATGCATATGCTCACAGACGTAAAGACCTGGGAGCGCCTGAAGGACCTGGGCATGGTGGAGTGGCTGCGGGAAAAGCAGAAATCCGGGGCCATCCGCCAGGTGGGCTTCTCCTACCACGGCAATTCCGAAATGTTCTGCCGGCTTGTGGACGCATACGACTGGGATTTCTGCCAGATTCAGTATAACTATATGGACGAGCACTCCCAGGCCGGCCGCAGGGGACTGCAATACGCCGCGTCGAAGGGGATCCCCGTGATTATCATGGAGCCCCTCCGGGGCGGGAAGCTGGTGGGGCTGCTGCCCGACGAAGCAAAGCAGCTGTTTGCGGACTACGCCGTCCGGCGCAGCCCGGCGGAGTGGGCTCTCCGGTGGCTGTGGAACCAGCCGGAGGTCACCTGCGTGCTGTCCGGGATGAACTCCCTGGACATGGTCCGGGAGAATGTCCAGACCGCCTCCACCGCCCAGGCGGGGGAGCTGACCCAGGCCGACGAGGCCCTGCTCCAGAGCGTGGTCCAGATCATAAACCGCAAAATCAAGGTCGGCTGTACCGGGTGCGGGTACTGTATGCCCTGCCCGAAGCAGGTGGACATCCCCGGGACCTTTGCGGCCTATAACCGGATGTTCACCGAGGGGAAGCGCCGGGCCAGGATTGAATATATCATGTGTACCGCCATGCGGAAGGACTCCGCGGCGGCCTCCAACTGCATTGGGTGCGGGGCCTGCGAGCGGCACTGTCCCCAGCAGCTCTCCATCCGGCAGGAGTTGAAAAACGCCCGGAAGGCCCTGGAGGGCCCGGTGTACGCCATCGCCCGGAAGGGCGTCCAGCTGTTGAAGCTGTACGGATAGGGGGGCGGACAATGCTTCGGATTCGCAATTTGTCCCTGCCTGTAGACGGCACTGTGGACGATTTGAAAAAGGCCGCCGCCCGCGCCCTGGGTGTGAAGCCGGGGGCGCTGGAGCAGCTTGTAATTGCCCGGCAGTCCATCGACGCCCGGAAAAAGCAGGACGTGCGCTGGATCTATACTGTAGACGTAACCCTGCCCAACCAACGGCAAATAAAGCTCCAGCCCGGAAAAATTGAGGTCTGGAGCCCGGTTTCCTATGAATTTCCACAAAAAAAGCGGACCTCATCCCTGCCGCCGGTGGTAGTGGGGATGGGGCCCGCCGGCCTGTTTGCAGCCCTGTATCTGGCCCGGAACGGCCTGCCCTGCGTCGTGTTGGAGCGGGGGCAGGATGTGGATACCCGAACCCGGGACGTGGAGCGGTTCTGGGAGACCGGCATTTTGAACCCCGCCAGCAACGTGCAGTTCGGCGAGGGGGGCGCGGGGACCTTTTCCGACGGAAAGCTCACCACCGGCACCCACGACCCCCGGATCTCCGCCGTGCTGGACACGTTTGTTTCCGCCGGGGCCCCGGAGGACGTACGCTGGTCCCACAAGCCCCACATTGGAACGGACGTGCTGCGTACAGTGGTGAAAAACCTCCGGCTGGAGCTGCTGCGGCTGGGGTGCGAGGTCCGGTTCGGCCACCGGTTAACCGGCCTGGAGCACACGGGAGACCGGCTGACCGGTCTGCGGGCGGAGGGCCCGGCGGGGGCGTATTCCATGGCCTGCGACGCCCTGGTGCTGGCCCCCGGCCACTCCGCCCGGGACACCTTTCAGATGCTCCAGGCGGCGGGGGTGCCCCTTGAGAGCAAGGCCTTTGCGGTGGGGGTGCGGATTGAGCACCTCCAGCGTGAGATCAGCCGGGCGCAGTACGGACCCAGCTGGGAAACGCTGCCCCCCTCCGACTATAAACTGGCCTGTCACCTGCCCAATGGCCGGTCGGTGTTTTCCTTCTGCGTGTGCCCCGGCGGACGGGTGGTGGCCGCCGCCTCCCAGCCAGGGGAACTGGTTACCAACGGCATGAGCTGCCGGGCCCGGGACGGCGTGAACTGCAACGGCGGGCTGCTGGTTACGGTGGGACCGGCGGATTTTGCGGGAAAAGACTCCCTGGCAGGGGTCCGGTTCCAGCAGCAGTGGGAACGGGCCGCCTTTCAGGCCGGCGGCGGAAATTTTTGCGCGCCCGCCCAGCTGGCGGGAGATTTTATCAACAAAAATCCCTCCCGGGGACCGGAAGGGGTTTTGCCCTCCTATCGACCGGGGGTGAACTGGACGGATCTGTCCGGCTGTCTGCCGGACTTCGTGCTGGACTCCCTCCGGGGCGCCCTGCCCCTCCTGAATCGGAAGGTCCGGGGATTCGCCGCGCTGGACAGCGTATTAACCGGAGTGGAAACCCGGTCCTCATCCCCGGTGCGCATTGTCCGGGACGGGGAGACGCTCCAGTCCGCGCTGTCGGGGCTGTATCCCTGCGGCGAGGGGGCGGGCTATGCGGGGGGCATTGTGTCTGCCGCAGTAGACGGCATCCGGGCGGCGGAGGCGGTGGCCGGAGGGAAATAGCGCCTAGCCTTTTCCAAAAAACGACCCCAAAGCCTCCAGCCCGTCCAGGTAGCCGCAGCTGAGGCGGCGCAGGCTCCGCTCCGGAGAAAATTCCAGCACCGTCTCCATGCCGCTGCGGAACAGCTCCCGGCGCCGGGGGACAATCACACAGAACTCCGCTCCGGGAAACCCTTCCGTCCGGGGCGGTTTTTCCGGGTTGAGCCCCACCACAATCAGGCGGCGGAAGCCCTTTTCGTACAGGGGCCGCACCGGCTCGTTGTCCGCCACCCCGCCGTCGCAGTAGGCCCGCCCGTCCATCCAGACCGGCGGAAAGGCCACCGGAATGGCCGCCGAGGCCAGCAGCACCGCAGCTATGTCGGCTGGCCGGGGGCGGTTCAGGGAGATATACTCCGCCTGGTAGCCCTCCGTCCGGCAGCAGCAGGCGTACAGATCCAGGGGGGAGGCGGCCAGCGCCTCCAGGTTCAGAACCTTTTGCAAAATGCTCCGGATTTTCTTCTGGGACAGAGCCCCCTCCCGGGACAGCAGCACCCGCTTGAAATCCACCCCCACCACATCCCGGGTGGACAGCTCCAGCCACAGCTTCAGCGCCTCCTGCAAGTCCCCCTGGGCGAACAGGGCCATATTCAGCGCCCCAATGGACGCGCCGGACACCCCCCGAATGGACTTTTCCAGCCCCAGCTCCCGCAGAGCCATCCATACCCCGATCTCATAGCTGCCCTTGGCTCCGCCGCCCCCCAGCACCAGTCCAGTTTTCATTCTCACCGCGCCTCCCCTTGGATTGGAATTCCCCTGTATACTATGCCCAAAATATAGAAAGAGGAATGGTACCCTATGCCGGAATTCGAGCAGCAAGAAAAGAGCACCCTCTGGAACGCCGCCGCAGAGAGCGGCGCGAAGGAGGCGGGCAAGTACGCGGTTGACCGGGCCTTAAACGCACTGGGCAACTTTGTAAAGGCCAGATATGGAGAGGCGCAGGTCCTTCTGGGGATGGGCTTCCAGCGCTATCTGGAAAATGCCTCTCAGCGGTATAACCAGGTCCGGACACTGGCCACCGGAACCAATCCCCGCAGCATTGTCGGGCAAGACAGCATCTATGTCCAGGTGGGAGTCTCCTATAAGGAGAAAGAAATATCCACCGCCACAGTGGACCCCATGCTGCGCATCAGCCGGAATCTGCTGATTTCCGGAACCGGAGGCATTGGAAAATCCATGCTGATGCGTTACCTCTTTTTGAACACGGCCCACCGGGGAGAGTATGTCCCCGTCATGCTGGAGCTGCGGCGTATCAGCAGCCAGACGCCTGGCCAGCTGTCCATTTTGGAGCTGATTTACTCCTGTATGGAGGAGTATGACGTAGAGCTGCCCCGGGAACAGTTTGAATACAGCCTGCGTCTGGGGAAGTATCTCTTCTTGTTTGATGGCTTCGACGAAGTAAAAGAAGCCCTTGCAGCGGAGACAGCCGGAAAGCTCCAGCTGTTCGCGGCCAAATACCCCAAAAATCCCTGCATCATTACGTCCCGGCCCCGGGAGGAATTTTCCGCCCCTCTGGAGACCTTTACCACAGTAGAATCTATGTCGTTAAGCAGGGTGCAGGCGGTGCAGCTGGCCTCCAAAATTGCGCCCAGGGACGAAACGGCCCGAGAATTTTGCCGCCAGTTGGACGAATCACTCTATGAAAAGCACCAGGGGTTCGCAAAAAATCCCCTTCTTCTGTCCATGATGTTTTTGACGTTCATGCGCAACTGCTCCATCCCCGACCATCTGGCCGACTTCTATCAAAAGGCATATGACGCGCTGTACAATACGCACGACAGCCTGAACAAGGGCTTTTTCCAGAGGGATTTTCAGTGTAAAACGCTGCGTGAGGGCGAATTCAAGCTGCTGCTCTCCCACTTCTGTTTTCATACATATTTTAAGGAGATATATGAGTTTTCAGAAGGGGAGATCCTGAGCTGGCTGGAAAGAAGCATCCAAAAATTGAAATTGCCTGATGTACAGGCCAAAGATTTCCTGGGAGACCTGCGCAACGCCGTGTGCATGATCGTGAAGGATGGGGATATTTACCGGTTTTCCCACCGGTCCTTCCAGACCTATTTTGCCGCCCGGTATACTGCGGATGTTTTGACGGATGAACAGCAGAAAAAGCTGTTTGAGGACTTTTTATCGGGGGAGAAAACGTATTGGGATAAACGGGATTATTATAAGCTGGTTTATCAAATTGAACCGGAACGTTTTTCTGTGAATGCCTTAGAGGAGGAGCTGCGGCACCTTCAAACACAATATGAAACCTGCTCCGAACCGGATTTTTACTGGCTGCGCGCACAGTTTTCATTCGTTAGTGTACATAACGATGGCAGCCTTGTATTTGCGTTTAATCATAGTGACATTTATTCATGCAATATTATTAACTTATTCCTCAGACATACTGGAGCACCTTATCTCCCCCCACCCTCTGATGCAGATCAAGCTGAATTGAAACGGAAGGCACGACAGTGGAAGCAGAAGTTTGGTCGCGGTGCTTCAATAGATGAATTTGCCCCCGAATCGCCTAACAGAACCCCTGATCACAAGAAGTTCCTATCCGTGATTCTGGATCTCAGTAAAACTACCGCCACCCGCCAGGCGGTCGCCCAGTGGCTGGCCGACTTGGACGCAAAGCGGGCCTCTTTGGACTCCTCCGATTTCATCGACGATTTATAAAAAAAGTCCGCCTCACGGCGGACTTTTTACAGTCTGATTCAAATTTCGCCCAACCCCAGCCGCTCCGGGTCGGTAAACACCAGTGCGAAGGTCTCCGCGTCCATAGTCTCATGTTCCAGCAGATAACGGGCCGTCAACTCCAATTCCCGGCGCTTTTGGGTCAAAATCGCCTCACACCGGGCGTAGGCCCCGTCTACAATGGACTTGACCTCTTCGTCAATGAGGCCGGCGATCTCCTCCGAGTAGCTCCGGGCCTGGGCCATGGAACGGCCGATAAAAATTTCGTCGCTCTCGCTGCCGTAGTGGATGGCCCCCAGCCTGCCGCTCATGCCGTATTTGGTGACCATAGCCCGGGCGGTGGCGCTGGCCTTCTGGATGTCGCTGGACGCGCCGGTGGAAATATCCCCCAGCACCAGCTGCTCCGCCACCCGGCCTCCCAGACATACGGCGATGCGCTCCTCCAGCTCCCGCCGGGACAGATAGGTCCGGTCCTCCTGGGGCAGAGAAATGGTCATACCGCCTGCGCCTCCCCGGGGAATGATCGTAATCTGATGGACCGGGTCCTGGGTCTCCAGCTCGTGGATCACCACCGCATGGCCCGCCTCATGGTAGGCGGTGAGCCGCTTGGCCTGGGGAGTGACCACCCGGCTGTGCTTCTCCGGGCCGGCGATGACCTTCAGCATAGCATCCTGGAGGTCCTGCTGGGTAATAAACCGCTTTTCCTCCCGGGCGGCCAGGAGCGCGGCCTCATTGAGCAGGTTCTCCAGATCCGCGCCGCTGAAGCCCGCCGTGGCCTTGGCAATATCCGGCAGAGAGGTGTCCTCTCCCAGCGATTTTTTCCGGGCGTGGACCTTCAGAATCTCTTCCCGGCCCTTGATGTCCGGCAGGCCCACGTAGATCTGCCGGTCGAACCGGCCGGGCCGCAGCAGCGCCGGGTCCAAAATATCCTGGCGGTTGGTGGCGGCCATGACAATGACCCCTTCATTGGAGCCAAAGCCGTCCATCTCCACCAGCAGCTGGTTCAGCGTCTGTTCCCGCTCGTCGTGGCCGCCGCCCAGGCCCGCGCCCCGCTGCCGGCCCACCGCGTCGATCTCGTCGATGAATACAATCGCCGGAGCGTCCTTCTTGGCCTGGTCGAACAGGTCCCGGACCCGGGACGCGCCCACGCCAACATAGAGCTCCACAAAGTCGGAGCCCGAGATGGACAGAAAGTGGACCCCGGCCTCTCCGGCCACCGCCTTGGCAATCAGCGTTTTGCCGGTGCCCGGCGGGCCCACCAGAAGCACGCCCTTGGGAATCCGCGCCCCCAGGGCCGTGTACTTCTGGGGATCGCGCATAAAGTCCACAATCTCCCGCAGCTCCTCCTTCTCCTCGTCGGCCCCGGCCACGTCGTCAAAGGTCACCCGGACGCTCTGGTCGGTGAGGGTTTTGGTCCGGGCGTGGCCAAAGCGGGAGGCACCCCCGCCTCCGCCGCCGGTTCCGCCGCTCTGGCGCTGGTAGGTCATATACCAGAAGCCTGCCATGGCGGCAATCAGCAGCAGATAGGGCAGATAGGCAAACCAAGGGGGCTCGATCCAGCCCGCGTCGTAATCATAGGAGGTAATCACTCCCCGGGCAGCCTGCTGGTCAATCACCTCGTGCAGATCATTGTAAAACACCCAAAAATCCGCCAGGTTGTAGCGGACGGTGTGCTGGGTATCCCCTTCTCCCCGGACGGTCATGGTGAGCACATGGTCCTTCACCCGGAACTCGGACACCCGCTCCTGCAAAAAGAGGGTGCGGATTTGGCTGTAGGTATAGCTGGGGGCCTGATCCACCCGCTGCAAAGCCCCGAAGGTGAACACCAGAACCAGAGCCAGCAGCAGGTAGAGGGGCAAATCCCGATTGAATCGTCGCATTAAGAGTAGACCTCCGGTTTCAGAATACCGATGTAGGGCAGGCCGCGGTAGTGCTCGTCGTAATCCAGGCCGTAGCCCACCACAAAGGCATCGGGAATGGTAAAGCCGGAATAGGACACCTCCACCGGCTTGGTCCGGCGCTCGGGCTTATCCAGCAGGGTGCACAGGCGAATGGAGGCGGGCTTGCGCTGCTCCAGGAGCTTGAGCAGGTAGCTCAGCGTATTGCCCGAGTCCAGAATGTCCTCCACCACAACCACGTGCTTGCCGGAGATGTCCCCGGACAGGTCCTTGGTAATCTGAACCTGTCCTGTGCTGGAGGTGCCGCTTCCGTAGGAGGACACGGCCATAAAGTCCACAGTGCAGTCCAGGTCAATAAACCGGCACAGGTCCGCCATAAAGACGAAGGATCCCCGCAGAACGCTGATGAGGAGAATCTCCTTCCCCCGGTAGTCGGCGGTGATCTGGGCGGCCAGCTCCCGCACCCGTTTTTCCAGCTCCTCCCGGGTAAACAATACCTCTTGAATGTCTTTCTCCAGCAGCATGGGGCATTCTCCTCTCTAAATTTCTATTTTCCAGCAAATCTCCCCCGTTTGGGGCAGAAAGTGCTCGTCCTGGCCCAGCTCCGCCGCGGCGGCCAGCCGGCCCTCCGTCTCCAGAACGGGCAGGCGGTCCCGGCGGGGCCGGGGGATTTTTTCATCAATCATAAGCTTTTTGACCGTTCGGGCCGGCCGGCCAGGGCGCTTGAGCACGTCCCCGGTTTTGCGGGGCCGCGCCGCATAGTCCCCGACAGGCAGGTAAAAACAGTCTTTCCCCGGTTTCTCCCCCTGATACGTCTGAACCGATACAAGCAGGGTGCAGTCTCCGGCCTGGTTTTTGCCCAAAATCAGGGGCACAGGGGACCAGGGCGGGGCCTCCATCTGTATTTCAAACAGCAGGGAATCATATTCTCTCCGGGCGGTCAAATGGCCCGGCAGAGAAATTTGGGCGGAGGGATTTTCCCCAAACACCAGTGCCGCCGCCGCCCGGCGCTGCTTCAGGGTGAGCACCACCCCCGGACTGGCCCGCTGGGCCAGCAGCTGCAATACCCGGGGCAGCAGGGCCTCCGGCAGCGCCCGCAGCTCCGCCACGGAATGGGTCATGCTTTGACGGGCCAGCTCCTCCAGATACGCGTCCTCCCGGCGCAGCACCGCCGCCGTCTCCCCCACCCGCTCCTCCAGCCAGGGGTCGATCTCCCGCAGCAGGGGAATGACGTTTTTGCGCAAATGGTTCCGGGAGAAGGCGTCGTCCCCGTTGGAGCTGTCCTCCACATGGGGCAGGCCGTAAACCCGGAGATACTCCAGAATTTCCGCCCGGGTGGTGGTCAGCAGGGGACGGATGATGCCCTCCCGCTTTGGGGGGATGCCCGTCAGCCCCCGCAGGCCGCTCCCCCGGAGCAGGTGGAGCAAAACGGTCTCCACGTTGTCGTCGGCGTTGTGGGCCGTGGCGATCACCCCGCCCCCCAGATCCCGGAGGGTTTTCTGCAAAAAGGCGTACCGCAGCTCCCGGCCCATGTCCTCCAGCCCCCGGCCCGCCCGCTTCGCCTGGGCGGCCACGTCGCCCGCCCCGACAAACAAGGCAATCTCCGGGTATTGGTCCGCAAGGAGGGTTTGGACAAATGCCTGGTCCCGCCGGGACTCGTCCCCCCGCAGGTTGTGGTTATAGTGGGCCGCCGCCAGCCGGAAGCCCCGCATGTCCCGCACATGGTACAGCCAGTCCAGAAGGCACACCGAATCCGCCCCGCCGGACACCGCCGCCAGCACCAGTCCCCCCGGGCCGGGCAGCAGATCATATTCGTCGATCAGACGGTTCGCCCGCTCCATCAGCCGCATGGTTTAATACTCCTGGTGCCGGTCGTCGATGGAGGAGAAGGTGGTGTACTCGGGCAGCCACTGCAATTCAATTGTCCCGGTCTCGCCGTGGCGGTTTTTGGCAATGATGCACTCGGCCAGATTGGGGTTGGGGCTCTCCTTCTCATAATATCCCTCCCGGTAAAGGAACATGACAATGTCCGCATCCTGCTCAATGGCGCCGGACTCCCGCAGGTCGGACAGCATGGGGCGCTTGTCGCTGCGGCTCTCGTTGGCGCGGGAGAGCTGGCTCAGACACAGCACCGGTACGTTGAGCTCCTTGGCCATAATCTTCAGGGACCGGGAGATGTCGGACACCACCTGCTGGCGGTTTTCCCCGCCGTAGGATCGTCCGCCGGCGGACTGCATCAGCTGCAAATAGTCAATGACCACCAGGCCCAGGTTCTCCACCCGGCGGCACTTGGCGCTGATGTCCGCCACGGTGACGGTGGAGTCGTCGTCAATCAGGATTTTGGAGCGGCTCAGGGCGTCGGCGGCCACGGCCACCTTTTCCCAGTCGCTCTCAGACAGCCGGCCGGTGACCAATTTTTTGTTGTCCACAAAGCACTCGCTGGAAATCAGCCGAAGAGCCAGCTGCTCCCGGCTCATTTCCAGGGAGAAAAAAGCCACGTTCTGTCCGGATTTTTTGCCCGCCTCCAGCAAAATATTCAGCGCCATGGAGGTCTTGCCCATGCCGGGCCGGGCGGCCAGCAGAATCAGGTCGGACTTGTTGAGCCCCGAGATGGCCCGGTCCAGATCCGGCAGGCCGGTGAGCAGGCCCGGGACCTCCTTGTCGCTGGCGGCCAGCTCTGTGAGCCGGTCGTACACATCGATGAGCACGGCGGAGATGGGCGTAAGCCCCCGGGACGCCCGGCCCTGGCGGATGGCGTAAATGCGCTGCTCCGCCGCCTCCAGCACGTCCTGCCCCGTCCCGCCGCTCTGGGCCAGAGCGGCCAGCTCTCCCGCCGCCTCAGCCACCCGGCGCAGCAGGGTTTTGTCCCGCAGAATACTGATGTACTCCTTGACGTTGGCGGCGGTGGGGGTGGCGTCCATCAGCTGGAGCACATAGTTTCGGGATTGGTTTTCGTCATAGGTCCCCTTCTGCTTCATGTCCTCCAGGACGGTGACCGGGTCGATGGTCTGGGAGAAGTTGAACATGGAGTAGATGCTCTCATAGATTTCCCGGTTATGCCGCAGGTAGAAGTCGTCGGGGCGCAGCTTGTCGATGACCTCGGGCACGCACCGGGCGTCGATGAGCATGGAACCCAGCACAGCCTGCTCCGCCTCTACGCTGTGGGGCGTCTGCCGGGTTAAGAGTTCTTCGTCCATGGGGACCTCCTTTTCTCACAGGTCACGCGGGGAGGGTTACCCCTCCACCACCAGTACGTTCACCACACCGGTGACCTCGTGGCCCAGCTTGCACTTGAGGGAGTAGCTGCCGCAGGACTTGATGGGGTCCTCCAGCACGATTTTGGTCTTGGCGATGTTCAGCCCGTGCTGGGCGGACAGGGCCTCGGAGATTTCCTTGGTGGTGACGGCTCCGAACAGCCGCCCGCCCTCGCCGGCCTTGGCGCTGATTTTCACCATCAGCCCCTCCAGCTTCTTGGATACGGCCTCGGCCTCCGCCTTCTCCGCCGCCATCTGGGCCTTTTTGGCCTTCTCCTGCTGCTTCATGGTGTTGATGCTCTCAGGGGTGGCGGTGACCGCCAGCTTTTTGGGCAGAAGGAAGTTCCGGGCGTATCCGTCGGAAACCTCCACCATCTGGCCCTTTTTGCCCTGACCCCGCACATCCTGCTGTAAAATTACCTTCATATTGTATCAATCCTTTCTGTTGTGTATCCTGTGATTACCAGGGAACGTGAATTTCCGCCACCCGCCAGCCCTGCTGTGTGCGCACCATGCGGATGGGGAAACGCTGGGTATATTCTTCGATTGGCTCGACCGGATCGGTTTCGTAGTTCAGCCGGGTATAGTGGCCGATCAGGTCGAAGCAGATTTCATCCTCCGTCTGGCTTGTCAGCTCGTAGGAGTCCGGCGTTTCACACCAGTCGTATTCCAGATTGCTGCCCCGGGATTCGTCCATGAAGCACATAAGCCCGTCCTGGGTGGAACGGAATCGGGGGAAAGCCGGGGCAATCAGCTCCTGCTGGTATTCCGGGGTGAACAGTGCGTCCAGCATGGCCTGAAAATCCGCCCACTGGCGATAGCGCCCCTGGGCAACGACATACGTCCGCCCGTCCAGCTCCACCTCTTCGCTGTCCGCAAGATGAGGCTGGCTCCCGTCGGCAAGGGGGAACTCCTCCACGCCCCAGGTGGAGCACCCCAACAGGAAGCAGCCCGCGGCACAGAATGCGTGGAGGAAAATCTGCAGCTGTTCCTGGTCCAAAAAATCGGGGACCGGCTGTTGCTGAAACCGCCCGGCCAAGGGCGGCTCCGCAACGGGGGGCTCGACCGCCTGGGAGGGCGACGGAGTTTGCTTCTGGCAGCCGGCCAGAAGCGCCGCCGCCAGTAAAAGCGCCAAAAAAGCGCGTGCCTGCTTCATGCTCAGTCCTCCAGATACCGGTCGATGGAGAGGGTAAGCTCCTGCGCTACCTGCTCTAAGCTCTTGCCGGGAATCTGCCCCCCGGCGGCGGCGGCGTTGCCCCCGCCCCCCAGAGGCTCCACAATCATTTGCACGTTGGTGTCCCCCATGGACCGGGCGGAAATCACAATCCGGCCGGTTGCGTCGTCCGGGTAGAGGACAAAGGAGGTGTCGATGCCGGTGATGTTCAAAAGCTCGTCGGCGGCCTGGGCGGCCACCACCCGGCCCACCGTGTGGTCCACCACGGCGATGGCGATCTGATTGCGGTAGAGCTTGGCGTTTTGAATGATGTCGTATTTTGCGATGGTCCCCGCCAGGTCGTTCTGGAACAGCTTTTTTACCTCGGCGGTATCCGCCCCGGACCGGCGCAGGAAGGCCGCGGACTCGAAGGTCCGTCCGCCGGTGCGCATGGTGAAATTTTTGGTGTCCAGCACGATGCCCGCCAGCAGGGCCTCCGCCTCCACCCGCAGCAGGTCCGCCGGCTCCATGATATACTGCAAGAGCTCCGTGACCAGCTCGCTGGCGGAGGAGGCGTAGGGCTCGTGGTAGTTCAGCGCCGCCCCCTCAATATAGGTGGCCGCGCGGCGGTGGTGGTCGATCACCGCCACCCGGTTGGCCGCCTGCAATACCTCCAGGGACACCACCTGCTCCGGACGGTTGGTGTCCACCACCACCACCAGGGACTGGGAATCCAGCATGACCAGGGCCTCCTGGGGGCTGAGGAAGCACTCCTCATACTCCTTGTTGCCAAACAGCCGGTCCGCCAGCCCCTTGCCGGGGTAGCCCCCCAGCTCCTGGATGATATTGGCCCGCACCCCCTTTTTCCGGGCGATGGCGCAGATGCCTGCGGCGGCGCCCACCGCGTCGTTGTCCGCGGCCTTGTGGCCCATGACAAACACCCGGGAGGCGTCAGCCACCAGAGCGGACAGGGCGTTGGCCATCACCCGGCTTTTCACCTTGGTCCGCTTCTCGGTCTCCTTGGACCGCCCGCCGTAGAACTCGAAGGTGAGGGGATTGCGGATGACCGCCTGATCCCCTCCCCGGGACAGGGCCATCTCGATGGACAGGTTGGCGTACTGCATCAGCTCCTGGAAGGTCTCCGCCCCCACGCCCACGCCGATGGACAGGGTGGCGGCGATGCCGCTGGGGTTGGTGAGGCTGTGGACCGCGTCCAGAATTTCAAATTTTTTGTCAATAAACCGCTGCAAAAACTGGGTTTCAAAGACGAACAGATACCGGTCCCGCTCGTACTTGTGCAAAATTCCCCCGGTGGAGGACACCCAGGCGTCGATCCGCTCGTCAATCTCGGACAGCAGGCCGGACCGGGCGGTCTCGGTGAGGTTTTTCATCAGATCCTCGTAGTTGTCCACCATCAGAACCGCGGCCACCGGCCGGGACGCCTTGTACTGGTCCCGCAGCTGGGCAAATTCCGTCACGTCCACCCAGTAGGTGGTGGCCAGAAAGCCGCCGCTCTTGTCGCCGGTACGCACCAGATGGCCGAACACCAGAAAACGCCCCCCGTTGTACTCCACCTCAGTGGGACACTGGGTTTTGCCCTCCATAAGCCAGTGGGGGTCAAAGCCGGGCACCAGGGCGGACAGCTTGGCGTCGAACAGGTGCTCCCGCCCCTTGGACAGCTGCAAAAAACGCTCGTTGGTCCAGATTACGTCGTCGCTCTCCAGCCGGAAGATGACCATGGGCAAGGGGGAGTTTTTCATGGTGTCCTTGCTGGCAACATCCACAGTACCGGTGATATTTTCAATATACTTGACAATCTCTTTTTTCCGGCGGCGGCTGGTGCGCTGGTAGTAAAGGCCCAGCAGAACCACAATCAGCCCCTCGGCGGCGGCCACCCAAAGGTTAAACACCGCGCTGACCAGGGCGAACAGGGCCAGGCAGATAAAATAGAGCTGCACCCGCTGCTGGAGCAGCTGGCTGATTTTTCGGTTCACGAAAACAATCGCCTCCCAGCGTTGGAAAATTTCATCTCAGGGAAACAGTATTTGATTATTATAGCAAATGAATCGGGGAAAAACAAGGGCTATCAGTCCTGATGCACAAAATGTTGCTGCGTTTGAAACCTTTTGGGGCCCCGGCGCAATTATTATAGTGAGATGTATTGTGTAACTACTACTGTCAACGCCTATAAAAGAGGATTGCAAGCTGTCTGCGATGATGGTATACTTTGCTCATGCCAATTCGGCAAACAAAAATTCAGATAGTGCTGTAAGTGGAAAGAAGTGCCGCAATGAAATACTTGATAAAATATATAGTAGATTTTACAGCGTTGATGCTCCTGTATGCTTTCGTCTTTTTTAGGAAGTGGAGGCCTCAGGGCAAAGACGTCCTACTTGTCAACACGCTCATGTACGCCTATCTCTCGTTGGTACTCTTTTTTACCATGATGCCGATGATCGCATCCATCCCATTTATGCTGGATCATCCCTATATGCCTATGAATCTGGTGCCGTTCATTGACGTTTCTTTGGGAAGAGGAGATTTTTTCAGGCAAGTGGTCTTGAATGTTATCATGACACTCCCCTTCGGCTTTCTATTTCCTCTGACCCGGGACAAAAGAGCCAATCTTGGCGTGACAGTGTTTTTCTGCTTCTTGATGAGCTTGGGTATCGAACTCTTACAGCCGTTCTTCGACCGCACCTCGGACATCACAGACCTGATTACAAATTTGATCGGCGTAGTGCTGGGCTATGGCCTTTATGCTATTTTTAAGCCGATCACTTTCTGGGTCTTGGAACGCTTGAAAACAAGATAACGGACTGTTTTTCAGTAAATTTCCATTTATCAGGGGGATTTCATCTTTTGGGTGAAATCCCCCTGATAAATGTTCTCTTGTGACGGCCCTCCGAAAAACAAATTGGGAGGTGATGCAGGGGGACGAGCGAGCCGCCCTGGCCGGCACAGTGCGCTAGAGAAAAGAGAGCCAGCACACGCTGGCTCTCTTTTTTGGCGGGTCAGTGGTTCAAAACCCGCACCCGGATCACCCCGGGGACGGCCCGCAGCTCGTCGGCCACCTGGTCGGTGATGCGGGTGTTTACGTCCACCATGGTGTAGGCGTACTCCTGGCGGGATTTGTTGGTCAAATTTTCCACATTGATGCTGTCCTGAGACAAAATCGTGGTAATACGGGTGAGCATAGCGGGGATGTTCTGGTGAATCACGCAGATCCGGGCGATGCCGGAGCGCTCCTGACTCACGTTGGGCAGGTTGACCGAGTTGCGGATGTTGCCGTTAATCAGGTAGTCCCGCAGCTGGTCGGCGGCCATCACGGCGCAGTTGTCCTCACTCTCCGGAGTGGAGGCCCCCAGATGGGGCAGGGCGATTACGTTGTGGACAGTGGCGATCCGGGCGTTGGGGAAGTCGGTGACATACTTGGCCACCCGGCCGGTCTCCAGTGCCTCGATCATGTCCTCCTCGTTGACCAGCCCTCCCCGGGCCAGATTCAGCACCCGCACGCCGCCCTTCATCTTGCTGATGGCCTCCGCGGCGATGAAATCCTTGGTGCTGCTGGTGTAGGGGATGTGGATGGTGATGTAGTCGGATACCCGGTACAGCTCGGATACGTCCTTGACCACATGGACGTGCCGGTCCAGCCGCAGGGCGGCGTCCACAGACAAAAACGGGTCGAAGCCGTACACATCCATGCCCATATCCAGGGCAATGTTGCACACCAGCGCCCCGATGGCCCCCAGACCGATGACGCCGATGGTTTTCCGGTAAATCTCCGGTCCGGCGAAGGCGGCCTTACCCTTCTCCACGGCGGCGGCCACATCCACCCCGGGGGTGTGGACCTGCTCCTGGACCCACTCCGCGCCCCCCAGCACGTCCCGGGAGGCGATGAGCATAGCGGCCAGCACCAGCTCCTTCACCGCGTTGGCGTTGGCCCCGGGGGTGTTGAACACCACAATGCCGTTTTCGCTGCACCGGTCGATGGGGATGTTGTTGGTGCCCGCCCCGGCCCGGGCGATGGCCCGGAGGGTGTCGGGGAATTCATAGTCGTGCATGGGGGCGGAACGCACCAGAATGCCGTCCTCAAGCTTTACGTCGGGACCCACCTGAAAGCGGGTCTTGTCCAGCTGGTTCAGGCCCACACTGGAAATTTTATTGAGCGTTTTAATCCGATACATGATGCAATACCCTCTAAAAGTCAGTTGTTTTTGTCAAAGGCCCGGATAAAGTCGCACAGCTTTTCCACGCCCTCCACGGGCATGGCGTTGTAGACCGAGGCCCGCATTCCGCCGGTTTTCCGGTGGCCCTTCAGGTTCACGAAGCCCGCCTCAGCCGCCTCCCGGACGAATTTCCCGTCCAATTCCTCACTCTGGGTCCGGAAGGACACGTTCATCCCCGACCGGGACCCGGGCAGGGCGGGGGCGGTGAACAGCCGGGACTGGTCGATGGTCTCGTAGAGCATCCCCG
Source organism: uncultured Oscillospiraceae bacterium (assembly GCA_910588455.1). Taxonomy (GTDB): domain Bacteria; phylum Bacillota; class Clostridia; order Oscillospirales; family Oscillospiraceae; genus Lawsonibacter. Next base: position 13,680 of record CAJUPG010000009.1, on the reverse strand, counting down.
ACCGGGCGGTGCGCAGCTTCTCCATTCCGGCGGCGCCCCCCTGCTCCTCCACCCAGTCCAGCATCAGCCCCAGCATATAGATGCACCAGCAGGGAGGGGTGTTGTACATGGAGTCCTTGTCAATCATGGTTTTGTAGTCCATCATCAGGGGGGTGAAGGGCAGCGCATGGCCCGCCAGATCCTCCCGGATAATCACCACCGTCAGCCCGGCGGGAGCCATATTTTTCTGGGCCCCGGCATAAATCAGGCCGTATTTGGACACGTCCACCGGCCGGGACAGAATATCCGAGGACATATCGCACACCAGGGGGACGTCCCCCGTCTCCGGAACGTACTGCCATTCGGTGCCGAAGATGGTGTTGTTGGCGCAGTAATAGAAGTAGCGGGCCGACGGGTCCAGCTTCAGCTCCTGCTGGGTGGGGATGCAGGTGTGATTTTTGTCCGCCGAGGAGGCGGCAATCTGGACAGTCCCGTATTTTCGGGCCTCTTTCGCGGCAATTTCCGAAAAATTACCGGTGACGGCGTAGTCGGCCCTGCCGTTCTCCCCCATCAGGTTCAGGGGGATCATGGAGAACTGCCCGGAGGCGCCGGTCTGCAAAAAGAGGACGCTGTACCCCTCCGGCACGTTCATCAGCCGGCGCAGCTTGACCTTGGCCTGCTGGTGGATGTCGTCGAACACCTTGGAGCGGTGGCTCATCTCCATCACGGACATACCGCTGCCGTGGTAGTTGGTGATCTCCGCGCCCGCCCGCTCCAGGACGGACAGGGGCATGGTGGAGGGGCCCGCCGCAAAGTTATACACACGCTGGTCGCTCATATTTAAAATCGCTCCTTTTGGTTTCAAAATCGTGCCTTACATTATAGTAAAGAGTTCGGATAATGTCAATCGCAAAGAAAGAGGGGGAGATTTAGCAAAGAATGATCGGTCCCATCTCCTCAAATATGAGGGGCGGCTCCGGGAACCGCGCCCGGAGCTCCGGGGAGAGGGAATCCACCATCAAGGGACGAAGCTCCTCCGCCCTGCTCAGGTCCTCAATGCAAACATTGACTTGATTTCCGATTTCATCTACGCCAATCCCCGTAAAGCCGTATTCCCTCCACCGCTCATCGGTCAGCGCATCCTGGAGTTCACGCAGGTCGTTCAAGGAATAGTTCACCTCCGCAAAGCGCAGGATCTCCGGCGCCTCTACAATGGAACGGTATTTTTCCCGCATTTGGGCAGAATTGTCCGTCAGGCAGATATACAGATAAAAGTCCTCCGCGATGTAGCTGCCGCCGTATTCCTCCGGGTATACGATGGGAGCGGTGGGGCCGTCCACAAAGGACTCCATAATCTGGCTGGCCGCCGCGCACGCCATACCCTGATTGACCGGCTGAATCTCAGGGACCTCCGGCTCCGAAGGCGCGCCGGCGCAGCCGGCCAGCAGGATCAGCAGACCCCACAGAAAAATCAGCTGTTTCATTCCAATCCTCCTAAGCCTGTTGTTTTGTTTTATTATACAACACCCCCGGCCCTCTTTACAAGCGGAGAAAGAAGGGGTACAATATTTTTTAAGAAACAGCAAAGCACAGGAGGAACCCCTTTATATGGACGAACAACAAGCAAAAACGCTGTATGACCTGGCCCCGGGAGAGAGCGGGACCATTTTGCGGGTGGGCAACCAGTCCGGCGCGGTGAAGCACCGGCTGACCGACATGGGCCTCACCCCCGGCACTCTGGTAAAAGTCACCAAGATCGCCCCCCTGGGGGACCCTCTGGAGGTCAGCCTGCGGGGCTATGAGCTGTCCCTGCGCCGGGCGGACGCGGCCCAGATTCAGATGGGCCGTCCCGACCGGGCGGGGGGCGCCGCCCGGCGGGCCCGGACCCAGCACATCCCCGACCCGGAGGTTTTGAAGCGCCAGCGCCGGGCCCACGCCCACGAGCTGGACGCCCACACCCGGGCCTACGACCCCAGCGCCCACGACAGCCGCCCCATCCGTCTGGCCCTGGCGGGCAATCCCAACTGCGGCAAAACCACCCTCTTCAACGCTCTCACCGGCTCCAATCAATACGTGGGCAACTGGCCCGGGGTCACCGTGGAGAAAAAGGAGGGGACCGCCCGGGTCAACGACCATGAGCTGACCATCGTGGATCTGCCGGGCATCTATTCCCTGTCCCCCTACTCCATGGAGGAGATCGTCACCCGGGATTTTATTATCCGGGATGCCCCCGACTGCATCATCGACATTGTGGACGCCACCAATCTGGAGCGCAATCTGTATCTTACCATCCAGCTGCTGGAGCTGGAGCGGCCCACGGTGCTGGCCCTCAACTTCATGGACGAGGTGGAGCGCCGGGGGGACCACATCGACGCGGACCGGCTGTCCAAGGAGCTGGGGGTGCCGGTTATCCCCATCACCGCCAAAACCGGCCAGGGCGTGGAGCAGCTGCTCCACACCGCCCACCGGCAGATCCATCTGGGCTACACCCTGGAGCCCGACGACCTCTACGACGGCTTTACCCACGACATCCACCACCAGATTGGCGAGCTGATTCATGACCGGGCCTACGCCGTGGGCCTGCCCGCCCACTGGGCCTCCATCAAGCTGCTGGAGGGGGATGAGCTGGTGGCCAAGGCCCTGGACCTCCCCCCGGACACGGCCCGGAGGACGGAAAACATCGCCAGAACCTATGAGGAATCCAGCGATCTGGGGGACCGGGAAACCCTGATTGCCGACAGCCGCTATCAGTACATCGAGCGGGTGGTGTCCGCCTGCCTGAAGCGGGGCCGGCCCAGCCGGGAGACCACCCGCACCGAGGCCATCGACAAGGTGGTCACCCACCGGATTTTTGCCCTGCCCCTGTTTCTGTGCGCCATGCTGGCGGTGTTTTTGATTACCTTCGGCCCCTTCGGCTCCTGGCTCCAGGACGGGGTGGCGGCGGGACTGGACTGGTTCTCCCTGCGGCTGAACGGCGCTATGGCCGCCGCCGGGGTCTCCCCGGTGCTGATCAGCCTGATCTGCGACGGAATTATTGCCGGGGTGGGCGGGGTGCTGTCCTTTCTGCCCCAGATTGCCCTGCTGTTCCTGTTTCTCTCCTTTCTGGAGGACTCGGGCTATATGTCCCGGGCGGCCTTTATTATGGACCGGCTGCTGCGGCGCTTCGGCCTGAGCGGCAAGGCCTTTATTCCCATGCTCATGGGCTTTGGGTGCTCGGTGCCCGCCATTATGGGCGCCCGGACCATGGAGAACGAGAAGGACCGGCGCATGACCATCCTGCTCATCCCCTTTATGTCCTGCTCCGCCAAGCTGCCGGTGTACGGCATGATCGCCGCCGCCTTTTTCGGCCCCTGGGCGGGACTGGTGGTCTTTGGGCTGTATGTGATCGGAATGGTCACGGGGATTTTGTCGGGCCTGCTGTTTAAGCGGACCCTGTTCGCCGGAGAACCCGCCCCCTTTGTGCTGGAGCTGCCCCCCTACCGCCTGCCCTCTTTGGGGAATATGCTGCTGCACGTGTGGCAGAAGGTGAAGGGGTTTTTAGTCAAGGCCGGGACGCTGATCCTGTTTTTGTCCGTGGTGCTGTGGCTGCTCCAGAGCTTCGACTTCCGGCTGCGCATGGTGGAGGACGCCTCCCTGTCCATGCTGGGGACCATCGGCACCTGGATCGCCCCCCTGTTCGCCCCCCTGGGCTTTGGACACTGGCAGGCGGCGGTGGCCCTGCTGACGGGCCTGATTGCCAAGGAAATGGTGGTTACCTCTCTGTCCATGTTCTACGGCTTCTCCCTCACCGCCGCCAGCGCCGAAGTGGCCGCGGCCATGGCGGGCTTCACTCCCCTGTCGGCCTTCGCCTTTCTGGCGTTCATTCTGCTGTATGTCCCCTGTGTGGCGGCAGTATCCACCCTGGCCAAGGAGATGAACAGCCCCAAGTGGACCGCCTTTTCCATCGGCTGGCAGATGGGATGCGCCTACCTTGCTGCCTTTCTGGTGTTCCAGATTGGACGTGTGCTGCTGTGAAAAACCTTGCACTAAAATGACATTTTATGCTATACTGAAGATGTAGAGATATTTAGAGAATGGAGGTGGATTAGGATGCACTCCGCATTGGATGTCGCCAGATATATCATTAACTACAGCAACAAAAAGGACTATCATATTTCAAATCTGAAGCTGCAAAAACTATTGTATTTTGTGCAGGCCTACTACCTTGCCTTTACCGATTCCCATAAGCCGTGTTTTTCGGAGCGCATTGAGGCATGGAATTTCGGCCCGGTTGTTCCAGAGGTGTACCACGAATTTAAATTTTATGGAGCAAATCATATTCCGCCGGTCCGGGATTACTACGAGTACGAAGACGACCGAAATATATGGTCCGTGAAGAAGAATTCCTATTCGGATCATTCCCTCCCCAAAAAAGACCGGAAAATAATTGAGGAAGTTGTGGACGAATTTGCAGACTACTCCGCTTCTGATTTGGTCACGTTGACCCATGACCAGAAGCCTTGGCAGGACGCCTACGAGCCGCATATGCGCAACAAAATTTCAAAACGATCAATACGGGAGTATTTTGAAGCAAATGAGTAGCCCAAAACAACTGATCAAGTCTCAAAAAGAGATTCCACAGCCCAGAGGTTCCACCAAAACGGCCTTCGACAAGAGCTGTAAAATAGTGGATGAGGTTTGTATGTCTTTGTGCGTCCAGTCGGATTCTTATGATCCCCAAAGCACAATCGAAATTCTCAAGGCTTATCCGGCCTCAAACGGGCGGATTATATATTCTGTATTAACAAACTCCGTCTATCATTTGTCGGAAGAGGACCGGGGAAACACAACTACAAACCTGGACAGGCTCCTGGAGTATACAATGGAGAGCCACTCACCTGTCCCGGAATCCATTCAAAGCCTCGTAATCCGATTATGGGATCATTTTCATCTGGCGTTTCAGCAGGTGGAACAGACAACGCAAATACACGCGAAAAATATACAGGAAACGAAAAAAGCGCTGTATAATAAGCTGTACCGGGAATTCAACGGTATGCAGCGGGAATATATCACAATTCTCGGCATTTTTGCCTCAATTATTGTCTCATTCGTTGCCGGGCTCACATTTTCCACCTCTGTGCTGCAAAATATGTCCGATGTAAGCATTTACCGGCTGGTTCTCGTCATTCTTCTGCTTGGGTTTGTTTTGCTGAACGCAATCAACCTTTTGATTCATTACATTTTCAGCCTGAACAAAGCGACAGAACTCAAATTTCCAATTTGGCAGCTCAATACGGCCATTGGCGTTATGCTGGTTTTGACCGTGGTTTGCTGGGGCGTAAGTCTCCACAAGCTTCCTGCGTTTTTGCAGTCTTATTTTATCTGGTCGTCCAATTAAAACTGCCCCTCTATGCACCGGCATAGAGGGGCAGTTTCGTTTACAGCAGCCCGGCAAAATCCGCCAGGGCTTCGGAAATCTTGATCTGCTGGGGGCACACCGCCTCACAGCTGCGGCAGCCCACGCAGGCGTCCGGATGCTTCTCCTTGGGCTGAGACATCAGGGCCATGGGAGCCAGGAACCCGCCGCCGGTGAAGCTGTGCTCGTTGTACAGCCCCAGCAGCCAGGGGATATCCAGCCCCTGGGGACAGTGGCTCACGCAATAGCGGCAGGCGGTGCAGGGGACCTGCTTTTGGGCCAGCATCTCGCCGGCCGCCGCCAGCAGGGTCTCCGTCTCCTTCCCGTCGAGGGGCCGTTCCGCCTCAAAGGTCTGGAGGTTTTCCTCCAGCTGTTCCATCGTGGACATCCCGGACAAAATCATAGCCACACCGGGGATGCTCTGGAGAAAGCGGAACGCCCAGGCGGGAACGGATTCCTCCGGCCGCAGGGCCTGGAGCCGGGCGGCATATTCGCCGGGCAGCTGGGCCAGCCGCCCGCCCCGGAGGGGCTCCATCACCCAAATGGGGATATTCCAGGCCCGGAGCAGCTCTGCCTTGGCTTTCGCGTCCTGGAAGGACCAGTCCAGATAGTTCAGCTGAATCTGGCAGAACTCCATATCCTTGCCATATGCCTCCAGAAAACGCTCCATCACCGCCGTGCTGCCGTGGGCGGAGAAGCCCAGGTGCCGGATCCGCCCGCTCTCCTTCTGGCGAAGCAGATAGTCGTGGACGCCGTATTTGGGGTCCAGATAAGCGTCGATATTCATCTCGCACACATTATGGAACAGGTAGAAATCAAAATAATCCACCTGGCATTTCTCCAGCTGCTTGGGGAAAATCTCCGCCACCTTGTCCATATTGGCCAGGTCGTAGCCGGGGAACTTGTCCGCCAGGTAAAACTTCTCCCGGGGATGGCGTTTCAGGGCCCGGCCTATGGCCAGCTCCGAGTTGCCGCCGTGGTAACCCCAGGCGGTGTCATAGTACCGGATTCCCCGCTCCATGGCCCGGTCCACCAGGGCGAAGGCCGCTCCTTCGTCGATTTTGCTGTCGTCCCCGTCCAGCACCGGCAGGCGCATACATCCCAGCCCCAGCAGGGGCAGCTCCCCTGTTTGAAAATTCCGGTAAATCATTCAAATCCCTCCAAAACAATACTTGTTTCTTTTTTTACCACATGGAGTAGGGTCCAAGTCAAGAGAAAACTTGAAAACTGGTGAAATGCCAAATATCAGCCCCCATTTTTTGTTATTTTTGCATAATGCTTTATGCAATTTAGCCGCGAAACCAGACAGTTTGCGGGGACAATGCGCCGGGGGAAAAATTGCGTGCTATAATACCTTTATCATAGCTTAGGAGGGAATCCCCTTGAAACACGCAGATGTAATCCAACAGATGACACTGGAAGAAAAATGTTATCTCCTCTCCGGAAAGGATTTTTGGCAGACCCGAAGCGTACAGCGGCTGAACATCCCCAGTACGACCCTGTCCGACGGCCCCCACGGGGTGCGCAGGCAGGACGGCGCCGGGGATCAGCTGGGCCTGAATCCGTCCCTGCCCGCCACCTGCTTCCCCACCGCCGCCGCCATCGCCAACTCCTGGGATCCGGAGCTGGGGGAGGAGATCGGCCGCCACCTGGGGACGGAAGCCGCCAGCCAGGGGGTGGGTGTGCTGCTGGGGCCGGGCCTGAACATCAAGCGCAGCCCCCTGTGCGGCCGCAACTTCGAGTACTTTTCCGAGGACCCCTATCTGGCGGGCAAAATGGCCGCCGGATACGTCCGGGGCATCCAGGCCAACGGCGTGGCCGCCTGCCCCAAGCACTTCGCCTGCAACTCCCAGGAGCTGCGGCGGATGGCCTCCGACTCAGTGGTGGACGAGCGGACCTTGCGGGAAATCTATCTCACCGGCTTTGAAATCGCCGTGAAAGAGGGCAGGACCCGCTCCATCATGTCCTCCTACAACCGGGTCAACGGGGTCTATGCCAACGAGAACCACCATCTGTTACAGGAGATCCTCCGGGAGGAGTGGGGCTTTGACGGCTTTGTGGTCTCCGACTGGGGGGGCTCCAACGACCACGTGGAGGGAGTCCGGGCGGGCTCCCATCTGGAGATGCCCACCACCGGCGGCGACTCCGACCTGGAGCTGATGCAGGCCGTCCAGGCGGACCGGATTTCCGAATCTCAGCTGGATATTCGGGTGGATGAAATCCTGGATGTAATCCTTCCGGTCACCAAGGCGATCCACGACCAGGAGGGCAAGCCCTTCGATGTGGAGAAGCACCACGAAATGGCGGCCCGGGCCTGCGCAGAGTCCATCGTCCTGCTGAAGAACGAAAACGACATCCTCCCCCTGCAAAAGGGAGCCCAGGTGGCGGTTATCGGGGAGTTTGCCCAGAAGGCCCGGTATCAGGGGGCCGGCTCCTCTGTGGTCAACCCCACCAGACTGGACAACGCCATCGACGTGATTGGCGGCTTCGGCCTGAATGTGGCCGGCTTTGAGCCGGGCTACCCCCGCTCCGGCCCCGGGGACCCGGAGCTGCGGCGCAAGGCCGTGGAGCTGGCCCAAAAGGCGGAAATTGTCCTGCTGTACATCGGCCTGGACGAGATCAGCGAGTCCGAGGGCCTGGACCGGACCCATATGCGCCTGCCCCAGAGCCAGATCGACCTGCTGGACGCCGTCAGCGCCGTGAATTCCAACGTGGTGGCGGTGATGTCCGCCGGGTCCGCCGTGGAAATGCCCTGGCTGCCCAAGTGCAAGGCCCTGGTCCACGGCTATCTGTGCGGCCAGGCGGGAGCCTCCTCCGTGCTGAAGGTCATTCTGGGGGAGCTGAACCCCTGCGGCAAGCTGGCGGAGAGCTATCCGCTGAAGTATGAGGACGTGCCCTCCGCCCCCTATTTCCCCTCCAAGCAGCGCAGCGCCGAGTACCGTGAGGGTCTGTATGTGGGCTACCGCTATTACGAAACGGCGAATATCCCCGTATTATTCCCCTTTGGATTCGGTTTGAGCTACACCACTTTTGCGTATTCCGATTTGCAGGTCTCCCAGGAGGAGGTCCGCTTCACCCTGAAAAATACCGGCCGGATGGACGGCGCGGAGATCGCCCAGCTGTATGTCTCCAAGCCCTCCGGCCAGGTATACCGTCCGGCGAAAGAGCTGAAGGGATTCCGGAAAGTATTCTTAAAGGCCGGGGAGAGCAAGACAGTGACCATCCCCCTGGACGACAAGGCGTTCCGCTACTTCAACGTAAAAACCAACCGGTTTGAGGTGGAGGGCGGCGAGTATCAGATTTTGATCGGGGCCTCTGTGGCGGACATCAGGCTGTCCGGCAGCGTGGCCGTGGCGGACAGCGGCGCCCCCATCCCCTGGAACAAATCCGACCTGCCCAGCTACAGCGCCGGGACAATCAAGGCCGTGTCCGACCGGGAGTTCGAGACCCTTCTGGGCCGCCCCATCCCCGACGGCAGCTGGAGCGGCACCCTGGAGATGAACGACGCCCTGTGCCAGATGTACTATGCCAAGAGCGGACTGGCCCGGCTGGCCTATAAGATTTTGACCCATTTCCTCAACAAGAGCATCGAAAAGGGCGAGCCCAACCTGAACCTGATGTTCAACTACAATATGCCCTTCCGGGCCATTGCGAAAATGACCGGCGGCATCTGCACTATGGAGATGGCCCAGGGGATTCTCACCGTGGTCAACGGCCATTTCTTCAAGGGCGTGGGGGCCGTCATCGGCGGCTTCTCCCGCTCGGGCAAGCTGCACAAAACCGCAAAAAAATGGGAGTGATTGCGACATGAAATTCTGGAATGATTTTGCTCAAAAGCACCCCGCCGCCGCCAAGTGGATTCGGGAGGGCGGCCTGTTCGTCATCGTAAGCAACCTGATTACGGTGCTTAAATACTTTATTTTGCAGTTCCTGCCCGCCGCCTTCACCAGCCTGTCCCACATCGACTTCGGCTGGCCGGGCATCCCCCTGACCCTCTTCGGCGAGACCTTTAAGTGGAACATCTTCGGCTACGACGTGGAGCACGGGGGCCTGGGCTACTTCTGCGCCTATATGATTGCCATGGCCATCGGCGAGATTATCAACTTCCCCATCCAGCGCAATTTCGTATTTCGCAGCAAGGGCAATCTGGCCTATCAGATCGCCTGGTATGTGGTGGCTTTCCTCATCATCAACTGCATTGTCAACTCCATCAACTGCATCTGGGTGGCGGTGGCCGGCCTGTTTGTCCCTGACTTCATCTATAACATCGGCACCACCGTCCTCAACGGCGGCATCTCCATGATTATCTTCTTCTTCGTGAACAAGATTATCTTCCCCGAGGGAGAGCAAAAATAAGACCGGCATTTTGAAAGCGGCGCGTCATCCGACGCGCCGCTTTTCCCTCTTTTCCCCTTGACGCTGGGCAAGAATTTCCTGTATACTAAATCCAAATCATGTTCGAGAGGAGGAGACCGCCATGGAACCGCTGCTCCAGGCGCTGGCCCAGGGCCCCCTGCTGCAAGAGCTGCTGGCCGTAATCGACAGCGGCCGCTGTCCCGCCGCCCTGTCCGGCCTGTCCGCCATCCACCGGGCCTGTCTGGCCGCCGCCCTGGGCCGGGAAACCGGGTTCCCCGTGGTGCTGGTGTGCGCCGACGAAGGGGAGGCCGAACGGCTGGCCCAGGATCTGACCGCCCTCACCGGGCAGACCGCCCCCATCCTGTGCGCCCGGCCCTTCAACTTCCACAGCGGCATGACCGTCTCCCACCAGTGGGAGCAGCGGCGGCTGGCCCTGTTCGCCCGGCTGCAAAAAAATGAGGCCCCCTTCCTGGTGGCCACCATTGAGAGCCTGCTCCAGCGCACCCTGGACCCGGCCACCCTGGACCGGGCCCGTCTGGAGCTGGCCCCCGGCCAGAACTACGACCCCGGCCGGCTGGCGGACTTTCTCACCGCCGCCGGCTACACCCGCTGCGACCAGGTGGAGGGGGTGGGCCAGTTCGCTATGCGGGGGGGCATTGTGGACGTATTCTCCCCGGGGATGGAGCAGCCTGTGCGCATCGACTTCTTTGGGGACGAGGTGGACGCCATGGGGACCTTCGACCCGGCCACCCAGCGCCGGACCCACAACGTGGAGCGTACGTCCATCCTCCCCGCCGCCGAGAGCCTGCCCCATCTGGCTCCCGGGGGGCTGGCCTCTCTGCCCGCGGCGGAGGGTCCCTTTGCCGCAGACCGCTACCTGCCCAAAATCTGCCCCCAAATGGCCACGGCGGCGGACTACCTGCCTCCGGAGGCCTGTGTGCTGCTGTGCGAGAGCAGCCGGGTGGCGGAGCGGGCCCGGAGCTGGCAGTGGCAGATGGACGAGGACATAACCACCCTGCTGGAACGGGGGGAGCTGGACGGGGACTGCGGGGAGCTTACCCTCCCCTTCCCCCGGCTGATGGAGGGACTTACCCGGTGGCCCCTGGTCTATCTGGACTCCTTCAGCCGCTCGGGCTACCCGGTTCCCCCCCGGGCCATCCTGTCCGCCCTGGTCAAGCAGCTGCCCAGCTTTTCCGCCAATCTGGACACGGCGGTACAGGATTTGGCGGATTATCAGAAAAACGGCTTCGGCTGCGTGGTGCTCACCGCCGGAAACCAGAGGGCCCTCCATTTGCAGGCCGCCCTGCGGGAACAGAAGATCCGCTCCGCGGTCACCTTCAAGCTGGAGAAAATGCCCGGTCCGGGCCAGATTCTTATCACCACCGGCGGGCTGTCCGCCGGGATGGAGTGGCCCGACCTGAAGCTGGCCCTGCTTACCGAGGGCTCCGCCGCCCCAGTGAAAAAAGCCCGCCCCCGGCGGGATTCCTCCAGCCGCCAGAGGCTGAAGTCTTACGCGGACCTGTCCCCTGGGGATCTGGTGGTCCATGAGCACCACGGGGTGGGCCGCTATGTGGGCATGACCAAGATGGAGGTGGACGGGGTCCAGAAGGACTATGTCCAGATCGCCTACGCCGGCAGCGACGTGCTGTATGTCCCGGCCACCCAGCTGGATCTGGTGTCCAAATACATCGGCGGCGGCGAGGACGCCCAGGAGACCAAAAAGCTGTCCCGTCTGGGGGGGACCGAGTGGGAAAAGGCCAAGACCAAGGCCCGCCGGGCGGTGAAGGACCTGGCCAAGGGGCTGGTCCAGCTCTACGCCCAGCGCCAGCGCCAGCCCGGCTTCGCCTTCTCCCCGGATTCCCCCTGGCAGCGGGAATTTGAGGGCCAGTTTGAGTACGCGGAGACCGAGGACCAGCTGCGGTGCATTGAGGAAATCAAGGGGGACATGGAGCGCCCTGTCCCCATGGACCGGCTGCTCTGCGGCGACGTGGGCTATGGCAAGACGGAGGTGGCCTTCCGGGCCATTATGAAGTGCGTGCTGGACAACAAGCAGGCGGCCATTTTAGTGCCCACCACCGTGCTGGCCCGGCAGCACTACCTCAACGCCCTGCGCCGGTTCTCCCAGTACCCGGTGAACGTGGATGTGGTGTCCCGGTTCCGCACCCCCGCCCAGATGAAGGAGACCCTGCGCCGGGTGGAGGAGGGGCAGGTGGATTTGCTGATCGGCACCCACCGGCTGTTCAATAAAGATGTGAAATTCAAGGACCTGGGGCTGCTGGTGGTAGACGAGGAACAGCGCTTCGGGGTGGCCCACAAAGAAAAGCTGAAGGAAAACTTCCGGCAGGTGGACGTGCTCACCCTGTCCGCCACCCCCATCCCCCGGACCCTCAACATGGCCATGTCCGGCATCCGGGATATGTCCACCCTGGAGGAACCCCCCACCGGCCGCCGGCCGGTACAGACCTATGTGCTGGAGCACGACTGGGGCATTCTGGGGGACGCCATGCGCCGGGAGCTGGAGCGGGGGGGGCAGGTGTACTACCTCCACAACCAGATTGAGACCATCGACCGCACCGCCGCCCGGCTGCAAACCATGCTGGGGGAGGGGGCGGCGGTGGGGGTGGCCCACGGCCGCATGAGCCAGGAGGCCATCGACAACGTAATGAGCCGCATGACCGACGGGGAGATCAACGTGCTGGTCTGCACCACCATCATCGAGACGGGCATCGACCTGCCCAACGCCAATACCCTGATTATTGAAAACGCCGACCGGATGGGCCTGTCCCAGCTCCATCAGCTCCGGGGCCGGGTGGGCCGGTCCAGCCGCCGGGCCTTCGCCTACCTGACCTACCGCCGGGGCAAGGTCCTGACGGAGGTCTCCGCCAAGCGCCTGTCCGCCATCCGGGAATTTGCCGAGTTCGGTTCCGGGTTCAAAATCGCCATGCGGGATCTGGAAATCCGGGGGGCGGGCAACGTGCTGGGGGCGGAGCAGTCGGGCTTCATGCTCAGCGTGGGCTACGATATGTATCTGAAGCTGCTGGAGGAGGCGGTGCTCACGGAGCAGGGCAAGGAGCTCCCCGCCCAGAGCGAGTGTGCCGCTGACTTCGCCGTATCCGCCAACATCCCCGAAAAATACGTCCCCGCCCCGGAGCAGCGGATGGACCTGTACCGGCGCATTGCCCGGATTCGGGGGGAGGAGGAGGCGGACGAGCTGGTGGACGAGCTCATCGACCGCTACGGCGAGCCCCCCCGGGCGGTGAACAACCTGATCTCCGTGGCCCTGCTCCGGGACCGGGCCGCCCGGCAGGGCATTGGAGAAATTTCTCAGAAAAACGGCAGCCTGCTCTTCGCCGCGCCGAAATTTGACCTGCGGCGGGTGGGGGCGCTGTGCGGCCTGGAGCACTACAAAAACCGCCTGCTTTTCTCCGCCGGAGAAAAGCCCTATCTGGCCCTGCGCCTGCGGAGCAAGGACGACGCCCTGCGGTGCGCGGAAAAACTGATTGCAGATCTGGAATTTATTCATACACAGGAGGAAGAGAAAAATGGCAATGAAATCGGACATTGAAATCGCCCAGGAGCACACCCCTCAGCCCATCGCGGACATCGCCGCCCGGGCCGGCGTAGACGCAAAGTATCTGGAGCTCTATGGCAGCAGCAAGGCAAAAATCGACTACCGGCTGCTCAACGAGACCAGCGCCCCCGACGGCAAGCTGATTCTGGTCACCGCCATCACCCCCACCCCCGCCGGGGAGGGCAAAACCACCACCTCTGTGGGGCTGGCCGACGGTCTGAGCCGGATCGGCAAGCGGGTCAACGTGGCCCTGCGGGAGCCCTCTCTGGGGCCGGTGTTCGGCATCAAGGGGGGTGCGGCCGGGGGCGGCTACGCCCAGGTGATTCCCATGGAGGACATCAACCTCCACTTCACCGGGGACTTCCACGCCATCGGCGCG
>CAJUPG010000008.1 GCA_910588455.1 uncultured Oscillospiraceae bacterium | reverse complement strand
ACGGCCTCTTGGACCCGAACCAAGCGCGATACCAAGCTTCGCCACACCCGGATGCCGTGAACTTTTCTTATTATATTTGTAAATACTCAATCTGTCAAGAGGAATATTTCATCTTTTTCCTGCGTAAATTTGGAGTAACACGAACAGACAGAGGAGGAGAGCTTATGGAAGCCCGCAGCATACACGCCCATTCCCATGTGCGCCGCTATACCGCATCACGGCAGAGAGAGCCGGTTCGGGAGCGCAGGGAGCGGATCCGATTTTTGCAGCTTGCCGTGTGTCTGGTTTTATTTCTGGTTGTTTTTATTGGAAAAGGTGTGTTTCCTCAACGGCTCATTCAGGTCCGGGACCAGGTGACCCGGCTGATTGGCATGGATACGGATTTTCGGGCCGCCTTCTCTCAGCTGGGAGAGGCCCTGTCCCAGCAGGACTCCCTGTTGGGCGATTTGGGGGAATTCTGCGTAGAGGTGTTTGGCAACGATACGCTACAGGAAAACGGGGAATACCAGGCAGCGGCGATGGTCTTTCAGGCCAGCCGGTCCGGCAGTCTGGAATTTTTGCCCCAGTCAATCCCATTTCCCCGCGTCCCGGCCGGGGAACCGGAGTCAGAACCGGATCAGGCGCTTGAACCGGCTTCAGAGCCCGCTGTGGCGGCGGTGGGGACGCTGCTCTCCCGGGCCGGCTACGATGGTCCGGCGCTGCCGGAAAACTACACAATGGATCATTATTCTCTGGGGGAGCTGGAAACCACGACCCCCCTGGTAGGGACGCTCCACTCCACCTATGGCTATCGGGACCACCCGATTAACGGCGTTTACCAGTTCCACGGCGGAGCAGACATCGGCGGCCAGGAGGGAGAGAGCATCAAGGCCTTTGCGGATGGAAAAGTGGACTATATCGGGCAGGATGACTCCTATGGTATGTATCTCCAGCTGGACCACGGAAATGGAATCAAGTCCTTTTATGCCCATTGCAGCAAGCTGTGCGTGTCCAAGGGCCAGCTTGTGGCAATGGGGGAAAAGGTTGCGGAGGTGGGTTCCACCGGAAACGCCACCGGTCCCCACCTGCATCTGGAGCTGAAGCTGGATGGTATGCACCTGGATCCCACCCAGTATATTGAGACAAACGCATCATGAAACCCGCCGGCTTTTGGCGTTTCAGCGGAGGCTTTTTTCTGCTTGCCGCCTGGATGAACTACCTGGACAGCCAGGGGGTTGTCCCTATGGCTTTTCTGGCCTGCGCATTGCATGAGGCTGGGCATTATCTGGCGGTCCGCCGTCTGGGCGGAAGCGTGCGGTACATCCAGTTCACCGCTGCCGGAGCGGAAATGAGGGTGGAGGGGGAACTGTCCTATCAGCGGGAATGGATCTGCGCCTTGGCAGGGCCTGCGGCAAATCTGCTCTTGGCGGCATTTTTTTGCGCTTTTCCCTGGGGAATGCTGTTTGCAGGAATCAATTTGGCGCTGGCGCTGCTGAATCTGGCCCCAGTGAGCGGGCTGGACGGAGGACGGGCTTTGCGGTGCGGGCTGTGTCTGCTGGCGGGAGAAGAAACGGCCGGGCGGGCGGCCCGTGCTCTGGATACCCTGTGCTGTGCGCTGCTGCTGGGACTGGGGTGCAGTGTGCTGGGCATCGCGGGAAACCCGACCTTGCTGTTGGTGGCGGTTTGGGTTTGGGCGGCGCAGCAGTAAAAATCCCGGACGGCTTTCGTCCATACAAGCCCATAAAACGATACCCACCATTCTTTGAAATTCCAAGATTATCCTCGCCGCCCTTCTGCGGCTGCGTGATTGCCTGTTCCTCCTGCTGAAGGCTTTGACCCAGGAGCAGCTGGCCGTGCGGGTGGGCGTGCGAAGAGAAACCGTCGTGCGGCTGGAAAAGGCCCAGTACAATCCCGCCCTGAAATTGGCCATCGACATTGCAAGAGCGGTGGAAGCGCCCATTGAAGAAATATTTATTTTCGATTGAGGGCCTGTTTTCTGGATTTTTGCCTTATTTTTCTAAAATGCAGGGTTGACTTCCATCAATCTAATGTATTAGAATATCACTATAACACCCACACGGCGCAGGAGGCAGTTATGGCAGAGACGGCGAGCTTTATCGGAAGCGTACAGCACACCCCCGATACAATTCAGCTGCTGTATAAAACGGAATACTATACCTACGACACCCTTCGCATCCTCTCCCGCTTTCTGCTGGGCGCCGCGCTGATTGTGGGCGGGCTGATGATGGCCCTCCCCCGGGTGGTGCAGATCCCGCTGCTTCTGGCGGGGTGCTGGCTTATTGTGAGCAAGGACTTCCCTGCCGCCGTCCGGGCCGACCGGGCGCTGGACGCCCGCAAGGCGGCCCTTCCCATGCATATCTGCTCCTTTTTCGAGGACCGGGTGGAGCTGACCGGAGAGGGTTCCATGCGCCTGGATTATCAAAAATTCCAGCGCTTGATTGAGGACGAGAGTTATCTCTATCTGTTTTTGGGCCGACAATCGGTCTGCATGGTGGAAAAGGACGGCGTGGAGGGGGGCAGCCCGGAGGAGCTCAAAGCGTTTGTCGCCCAGCGCACCGGCCTGTCCTGGCAGCGGAACCGCTCTCTGCTCACCATGAATCTGGCGGATCTGCGCCAGGCTGTGCGGGACCGCCGGGCCCGCTGAACAATGACTGAAATCAAAGGAGAGAAGGTAGAGATGGCAGGCCATCAAGCAGGCAGAAACGCACGGGAAACCGCATACCAAATGATCCGCAGCCGTATTATCAACCTGGATCTGAAGCCCAACGACATACTGAACGAGAAGCAGCTGGTGGAAGAAATGGGCATGAGCCGCACCCCCATCCATGAGGCAATTATCATGCTGAGTCTGGAGCATTTGGTGGTGGTCCGTCCCCAGAGCAGTACATCTGTTGCTCCGATTGACTTAAAGCTGGTGAATATTGAGCAGTTTAACCGCTATGCGCTGGAAAAGGAAATTACCAGACTGGCCTGTGCGCAGGTTCTGGACGCTCACCGGCCGCTGTATGAGGAAAATCTCCAGCTGTATCAGCTGTATTCCACCTCCCCAAGCCCCGACCGGAACCGGCGTATGTTTGAACTGGACAATGCGTTTCACCGTATTGCCTTCGACATTATTGACCGGGGGGCCTATTTTGACTGGATGGTGAAATACTTCCAGCACGTTGAGCGCATCCGGCTTCTGAGCCTGCAGCTGAACATCGCCACCCATGTGGTGGAGGACCACGAGCAGTTCATTCAGCTCCTGTTTCAGCGGGACGTGCAGGGCCTCCAGCAGCTGCTGGAAAAGCATTTAAAGCGCTATCTGGATGATCTGCTGCCCATCCGCAGGCAGTACCCCTATTATTTCAAGGAATGACAAAAAATTCTAAAAGAGTATGTCCGATGGACATACTCTTTTTTTGCAAAATTTTCCAAGCAAAATCAGATATAATATGGGTATCCAATCAGTTAAATCCATTTGATTCGTGTTTATGCACAAAAAATTTCTCAAATTTTGGATGTTATCCCAGTTGAAAATGATATTCTAATATATTAAAATACCAGTAACCCGGCAGAAGAGCTGCCGAAAAAAACATAAGGAGGAACCAAAATGAAAATCAAAAAGCTCCTGGCCGGCGTCATGTGCGCCGCACTCTCTCTGTCCCTGCTTACCGGCTGCGGTGGCGACAATACGCCCAGCGCTCCTACCGCTTCCGGCTCTTCCGGCACCTCCGGCGATGGAACCGAGCAGACCTTCAACATGAAGCTGGCCCACGGTCTGGCGGAGGACCACGCGGTACATATCGCCATGACCGCCTGGGCGGAGGAAGTCAAGACCCAGTCCAACGGCACCATCAACATTGAGATCGTCCCCAACGGCACCCTGGGCAGCGAAACCGACTGCCTGAACTCCATCACCATGGGCGCCCTGGACATGGCGAAGGTTTCCGCCTCTGTGCTGGGCA
Organism: uncultured Oscillospiraceae bacterium; assembly: GCA_910588455.1. Lineage (GTDB taxonomy): Bacteria > Bacillota > Clostridia > Oscillospirales > Oscillospiraceae > Lawsonibacter. Next base: position 33,453 of record CAJUPG010000008.1, on the reverse strand, counting down.
ACTTCGAGCCTGAGTGGAACGTGGTCTCGGTTCCCTACGTGTTCAATGACAAGGATCACTTCTACAAGGTGATGGACGGCGAGATCGCCCAGGACCTGTACGGCCTGACCGAGAAGGACGGCTTCATCGGCCTGACCTGGCTGGAGTCCGGCGCCCGCTCCTTCTACACCGCCAATACCCCCATCCGCACCCCCGCCGACCTGAACGGCCTGAAGATCCGCACCATGGACTCCCAGATGGCCATTGATATGATGGACGCTCTGGGCGGCTCCGCTCAGGTTATGGGCTACAGCGACATCTACTCCGGTATGCAGACCGGCGTAATCAACGGTGCGGAGAACAACGTCACCGCCCTGCGCGACCACAAGGACGTGACCGCCTACTACTGCTTCGACGAGCACACCCGCATCCCCGACGTCGTGGTGATTTCCGCCAAGACCTGGAACGCGATGTCCGAGAATCAGAAGAATATTATGACCACCACCGCCGCTGCGATGAGCGACAGCTACAAGACCGCCTGGAAGGAATTTGAGGATGAGGTCCTTGCCGCCGCCAGTAACGTGGAGCTGATCCGCGATGTGGACATCCCCGCGTTCCAGGAGGCCTGCCAGAGCATCTACGACAACCTGAAGGCCAACAATCCTGCTGTTTACGCCTACGTGGAGCGCATCCAGGCCGCCGGCTAACGGCTGTCACGCTAAAAAGTCTGGCTTCTTTCCCGGATCACTGACCGGAAGTGGTACAGCCCGGGGATTTCTATAACTCCCTGGGCTGTACTTGTTTTGTTAGGAGAGCGCCAATGCAATTTTCGGAATTGCTTTTAAAGAAGGAGATGAAACCTTGAAACAAGTTGATAACATTTTGAATATGGTCATGCGCTTTTTGATGGCGCTGGCCATGGGCGCCCTGGTGGTGGGCGGCACCTATCAGGTCGTTGCCCGTCTGATTGGGGCAAACGCTACCTTTGTGGACGAGTTTCTGCGTTATATCCTGATCTGGGCTTCCATGATCGGCTCGGCTTACTGCTTCTACCGGGACGAGCATTTGTCGCTGGACCTGGTGAAGGATCGGGTAAAGGGTCCTGTGGCCATCGCCCTGACCATTTTCATTGAGGCGGCCGTGCTGTTCTTCGTTATCTATGTCTTTATCTACGGCGGCATCCGGATGACGGTGAGCGCCAACAACGCCTCCTCCGTTATGCGCATCCCGTTCAAGTTCCTCTATTCTGTCATGCCCATTTCCGGCGTACTCATTGTTCTGGGCCGGATTCTGAAGTATCTGGATCTGCTCTTTGAGAAAAAGGAGGGTAAGGCGTAATGGTAACACAGGCAGTTATTGTTCTTTTCTCCACCTTCTTCGTGATGCTCTTCGCCGGCGTACCCATCTCCGCCGGAATCGGCATCGCATCGGTGGCCACCGCTGTGTTCAGCGGCATGGACCCCGCCGTTTTCGCCCCCATGGCAGCCCAGCGGTGTTTCTCCGGTCTGGACTCCTTTTCCCTGCTGGCCCTGCCCTTCTTTTCCCTGGGCGGCAACCTGATGAATAAGGGCGGCATTGCCCGCCGTCTGATCCGGCTGGCCCGCCTGCTGGTGGGCTGGGTGCCCGGCTATCTGGGCGCCACAAACGTGCTGGCCAATATGTTCTTCGGCGCAGTCTCCGGCTCCTCCGTGGCCGCGGCCTCCGCTATGGGCACCATCATGAGCCCCCTGGAGGCGGAAGAGGGCTACGATCCCAACTACGCCGCCGCCGTCAACATCTGCTCCGCCCCCACCGGTCAGTTGATTCCCCCCAGCGGCGGCCTGATCCTCTACTCCATCACCGCCGGCGGTGTTTCCGTGGCGGCCCTGTTCATGGGCGGTTATCTCACGGGTATCTCTCTGGGCGTGGCCGTGGCCATCGTGTCCGTAATCCTGGCGGTAAAAATGGGATACCGCAAGTCCTCCGTCAAGGAAGTGGACCCCGCCTGGAAAATCTGGTGGGAGGCGATTCCCGCCCTGCTGGCCGTCATTATCGTAATGGGCGGCATCATGACCGGCAAGTTCACCGCCACGGAGGCCGGCGTGGTTATGTGCCTGTACTGCGGCCTGCTGTCGGTGTTCTACCGCGAGATGGACCTGAAAACTCTGTATAACCTGCTGGCGGATACGATGAAGGGCTCCGCGACCATCCTGTTCCTGATCGCCGCCTCCTCCATCATGTCCTATGTTATGTCCTACACCGGCATCCCCGCCGCCATCAGCAGCGCCTTAATCAGCATCTCTGACAACCGCTATGTTCTGCTGATTATCATGAACGTGTTCCTGCTGGTCATGGGTATGTTCCTGGACCTGACCCCTGCTGTGCTGATCTTTACCCCCATCTTCCTGCCCATCGCCCGGAGCATCGGCATGAGCGACGTCCACTTCGGCCTGATGTTCATCATGAATCTGGTCATCGGCTCTGTCACCCCGCCTGTGGGCTCTGTCCTGTTCGTGGGCTGCGGCGTGGGCAAGGTGAAGATCGAAGGCGTCACCAAGTACATTCTGCCTATGTTTGTCGCCATGGTGATCGCCCTGTTCCTGGTGACCTTTATCCCCGCGATTTCGCTGATTCTCCCCTATCTGACCAACCAGGTTGACAGCTTCTGGTGGCTGACTTGAGAGTAATCCGGGGCGTTTTTCTGAAATGAGAGCGCTTCTAAGGCGGCTTTCCGGCCCCGCTTCCCGCGAAACGGCCGGTAAGCCGCCCTTTTTTCTATCCCGCTTTCAAATAATTTAGGATTGGAGAAATGCAATATGCAGATTTGTACCACCGTAACTTCAATGGAGCGGCTGGACGGCGCATTCCTGCTCCACACCAACTGTGCGGATGTGAAGGTGTGCTTTGTCACTGACGAGATCGTCCGGGTGCGGGCCTCCTTCGACAAGGAGCTGGCGGAGGAATCCTACGTGCTGGCCACCACCGCCTGGGAGGACCGTCTGGACCCTCTCTTTGAGGGCGAGCGCACCCGGGTACAGCCTGTTCAGCCCGCTGTGGCCGACGAGAAGGACTCCATCACCTTCACCACCGCCAAGCTGCGCCTGGTGGTGGACAAGAATCCCCTGTCCTTCAAGCTCTACAACGGAGAGGGCGAGCTTCTCTACAGCGACCTGCCCGGCAACCCCTTCGTGCTGGACTCCAACCACCGGGTTGTCCACTACAGCCGCATGGAGGAGGACGACTGCTTCTACGGCTTCGGCGAAAAGACCGGCCTGCTGAACAAGAATAAAGAATTCATCCGCCAGCGCGCCACCGACGCTCTGGGCTACGACGCCACCAAGATGGACACCCTGTACAAGCATATCCCCTTCTATATCCGCCTCAGCCGCCAGACCAAGAAGGCCGTGGGCCTGTTTTACCACAACTTCTACGAGTCTGTCTTTAACATGGGCCGGGAGAAGAGCAACTACTGGCCCCGGTACACCTACTGGCAGGCCGACGGCGGCGACATCGACCTGTTCCTCATCGGCGGCGACACTCTGGCCCGGATTGTGGACAACTACACCCTGCTGACGGGCCGTCCCGCCCTGCTGCCCAAGCGCGCGCTGGGCTATCAGGGCTCCTCCATGTATTACCCCGAGCTGGAGAAGGACAGCGACGACGCGGTGCTGGAGTTCATCGACACCGTGAAGGAGGAGGGCTTCCCCATCGACGGCTTCCACCTGTCCTCCGGCTACACCAGCTACAACAACAAGCGCTGCGTGTTCACCTGGAACACCACCCGCTTCAAGGACCCCAAGGGCTACTTCGCCGCCATGAACGAGAAGGGCGCCCAGAACGTGCCCAACGTGAAGCCCGGCATTTTGCTGTGCCACCCCTGGTTCAGCGAGTTTGAGGGCAAGGATGTGTTCGTGAAGGAGGCCGAGTCCGACCACTACAGCGTCGGCAAGTGGTGGGGCGGCGACGGCGCCTTCTGGGACTACACCAAGGAGTCCGCCCGGAAGATCTGGAAAGAATATCTGATCGAAAACGTCATTGGCGTGGGCACCAACTCCGTCTGGAACGACAACTGCGAGTACGACAGCCTGCTGGACAAGGACAGCCGCTGCGACTTCGACGGCAAGGGCGGCACCATCGGCCAGCTCAAGCCCATCATGTCCACCATCATGTGTAAGATCGGCGGCGACGCGGTGGTGGAGCACGACCCCAATGCCCGGCCCTATGTGGTGTGCCGCAGCGGCAGCGCCGGCATCCAGAAGTACGCCCAGAACTGGTGCGGCGACAACTACACCAGCTGGACCTCCCTGCAATACAACATTCCCATCATTACCGGCATGGGCCTGTCCGGCCAGCCCAACGAGGGCGCAGACATCGGCGGCTTTGCCGGCCCCGCTCCGGATGAAGAGCTCTTTGTCCGCTGGGTCCAGAACGGCGTGTTCCAGCCCCGGTTCTCCATCCACTCCGCCAGCAACGACAACACCGTCACCGAGCCCTGGATGTACCGGGATTCCGCGGACCTGATCCGCAATGCCATTCTGCTGCGCTACCGCCTGGCCCCCTATCTGTACTCCGCCGAGTATGAGGCCAGCCAGACCGGCGCGCCCATTATGCGGGCCCTGGTCTACGAGTTCCAGAACGATCCCAATGTCTACGACGAGAGCTTTGAGTTCCTGTACGGCCGGGACATTCTTGTGGCCAACGTCATTGAGCCCGGCGCTACCACCCGGAAGGTCTATCTGCCCGCGGGCTGCAAGTGGTACGACTGGAACAACAACTTTACCTGCTACGAGGGCGGCCAGACCATCGAGGTCCCCGTGACCCTGGAGACCATTCCCATGTTCCTCCGGGAAGGGGCAATCGTCCCCATGGCCCTCAACCAGCTTATGAGCATGGAGCGGGACCACGCCACCGGCCTGCACATCACCATGGTCCCCGGCGAGGAGCGCACCTATGTGCTGTATGACGACGACGGCGTAACCAACGACTATAAGAAGGGCCTGTGCCGCAAGACCACCATCCATATGTCCGGCACCGACGTGGTAAAGGTTGACTTCTCCTCCGAGGGCGAGTACACTGATTTCGTGAAGGACATGGAGGTAGAGATGGTCCGCAAGGACCGCAGCCCCTTCTGGGTGACTCTGGGCGACGAGAAGCTGGAGCATTTCCTCAACCGCCGCAAGTTCGACGCCGCCGCCAAGGGCTGGTACTACAGCCAGACCAAAAAGGCCGTGCTGGTGAAGTACCCCAACCCCGGCCGGGACATCAACCACGGCATTGCCGGCATCGGCCAGCCCCAGGAGAGCAAAACCGGCAGCGGAATGCAGATTACCCTCACCGTTTCCTTTGAGGACTTTGACCTGATTGGAATGTAAGGGAGAGCAAATTTATGATTTTAAAGAAATTTGAGTCCATTGAAAAGCTCCAGAACGGCTATCTGATCCACGGCGACTGCGCGGATGCCATGCTGGTGTTCCTCAGCGACGACGTGATCCGCCTGCGGGTGTCCTTCGGCAAAACATTCCCCGAGGCCTCCTACACCCTGGTGACTACCGCCTGGGAGGACCGTCTGGACCCCCTCTTTGAGGGCGAGCGCACCCGGATCACCGCGCTGGATATCCCCTGCGAGGACGCGGGGGAGACGCTGGTGTTCCGTACCGCCACCCTGAAGCTGGTGCTGAAAAAGGATCCCTTCTCCTTCTCCCTCTACACTGCCCAGGGCAAGTGCATTTACCGGGACCTGGCGGAGCGGGCCTTTGAGATGGACCAGCTGGGCCGTCTGAGCCACTATTCCTGCATGGACCGGGAGAAGGACCACTTCTTCGGCTTCGGCGAAAAGACCGGCCACCTGGACAAGAAGGGCCGCCGCCTGCGCATGAGCCCCAAGGACGCCATCGGCCACGACCCGGAAAACGGCGACCCCATGTACAAGCACATCCCCTTCTATATCCGCACCAGTGAGAGCAATCTCCACGCCCTGGGCCTGTTCTATCACAACTCCTACGACTGCGTGTTCGACATGGGCCAGGAGATCAGCGGCTACTGGGAGCGCTACTGCTACTGGCAGGCCGACGGCGGCGACATTGACCTGTTCCTCATCAACGGCCCCAAAATGGCCGACGTGATCAACCGGTACACCTGGCTCACAGGCCGCACCGCCCTGCCCACCAAGCAGTCTCTGGGCTTCTGCGCCTCCACCATGTACTACGCCGAGCTGGAGCAGGACTGCGACCAGGAGATCTATAAGGTCATTGACAAGCATCTTCAGGAGAAGATTTATATTGACAACTTCTGGCTGGCCTCCGGCTACTCCTCCGGCGAGGAGGACGGCCTGCGCTACACCTTTAACTGGAACTATAAGCGCTTCCCCGACCCGGAGAAGTTCTTTGAGACCATGAACGCCAAGGGTATCAACGTCATTCCCAACCTGAAGCCCGGCGTGCTGCAAAACCACCCCTACGCCAAGTACTATGAGGACCGGAACGCGTTCATCAAGACTGCCGACGGCAAGGACGATTACCGGGGCCGCTGGTGGGGCGGCGAGGGACGGTTCATCGACTTCACCGGCCCCGCCGGCCGGGAGGCCTGGAAGCAGCTCTTGAAGGAAACGATTCTGAACAAGGGCGCAAAGACCGTATGGAACGACAACTGCGAGATGGACGGTATTGAGGACCGGGCCGCCCAGTGTGACTTTGAGGGCCAGGGAGGCACCATGGCGGAGCTGAAAATCATCCACTCCAACATGATGGCCTACATCGGCTGGAAGGCCCTGGAGGAGACCTACCCCAACGAGCGGCCCTATGTCATCAACCGGGCGGGCTTCGCCGGTGTGCAGCGCTATGCCCAGGTGTGGGGCGGCGACAACCTCACCGACTGGAACACCGTGAAGTTCAACCTGGCGACGATCATGGGCATGGGCCTGTCCGGCTGCGCCAACATGGGCTGTGACATCGGCGGCTTTGCCGGCGGCGCCCCGGAGGGCGAGCTGATGCTGCGCTGGATTCAGAGCGGCATCTTCCAGCCCCGGTTCACCATCAACTCCGCCAACAGTGACAACACCGTCACCCAGCCCTGGATGTATGAGGAGCTGCTGCCCCAGGTCCAGGCGGCCTATGCCCTGCGCTATAAGCTGCTGCCCTACCTGTACTCCCTGATGTACGAGGCCAGCGTGACGGGTATGCCCGCCATGCGCCCCCTGTTCCTGGAGTTCCCGGAGGACGTGAACTGCTACCGGGACAAGAACCTCACCTTCATGTTCGGCCCCGCCCTTCTGGTGGCCAACGTGGTGGAAAAGGGCGCCGCGGAGCGGACCATCTACCTGCCCGCCGGAAGCAAGTGGTACGACATGAACGACTTCATGCGGGAATACGAGGGCGGTCAGACCATCACCGTGCCGGTGACCCTGGACTCCATCCCCATGTTCCTCCGGGGCAGCGCCATTCTGTGCACCAGTCAGGATGTGACCCACATCCTCAGCGACACCATGAAGCAGCTTGATCTGACCATCAGCGCCGAGACGGACAACAGCTTTGTGTTCTACGACGACGACGGCCACACCCAGGACTTCCGGAAGGGCGTATTTGCCAAGACCACCATCTCGGTCAAGGCAGGGGACCGCAAGACCATTTCCTTCCACAAGGAGGGCAGCTACGCCGGAACGGTGGAGCGCCTGACTCTGAAAGTGGTCAGCAAGGAGAAGGGCGCGTTCTGGGTCAGCGTGGACGGCCAGCGCATCCCCCGGTTCCTGGTGCGGGACAACTGGGAGGAGGCGGACGCAGGCTGGTACTACAACCTGTCCGACCGCACGGTCTGGGTCAAGTGTGCCAAGCCCCAGAAGGACGATTTCGATCTCGTGGTCTCCACTGAGAAATTTGATTTGATCGGTATGGCCGACGAGGTTGCCGAGAAAGAATAATGGGACAAAAATTTTTTGAGAGGTGAAGCATTATGCCTATGCAGATGGGTTTTCGCTGGTACGGTGAGGGAAACGACCAGGTCTCTCTGGCCGATATCAAGCAGATCCCCGGCGTAACCAGCATTGTCTGGGCCCTGCACAACAAGCAGCCCGGTGAAATTTGGGAGAAGGACGAGATCGCACAGGTCCAGAAGCAGCTGGAGCCCTACGGCTTCAATATGGACGTGGTGGAATCGGTGAACGTCCACGACGACATCAAGATCGGCCTGCCCAGCCGGGACCGGCATATCGAAAACTATATTCAGACCATCCGGAACCTGAAGGATTTTGGCGTAAAAGTGATCTGCTACAACTTTATGCCCATCTTCGACTGGACCCGGACCGACCTGTTCCACCCCATCGGAGACGGCTCCACGGCGCTGTTCTATCAAAAGGACATGATTCAGGACGACCCCAAGGTGATGGCGGATTATATCCTGAAAAATCTGAACGGCCTTACCTTCCCCGGCTGGGAGCCGGAGCGCATGGCCCGTCTGGACGAGCTGTTTGAGGCATACCGCCCGGTCACCAAGGAGAAGCTCTGGGAGAACCTGAAGTATTTCCTGGAAAAGCTGATGCCCGTGTGCCACGAGTGCGATATCAAAATGGCCATCCACATGGACGATCCCCCCTGGGACATCTTCGGCCTGCCCCGCCTGCTGGTGGATGGCCCGGCCATCGACCGCTTCCTGTCCATGGTGGACGACCCCTACAACTGCCTGACCCTCTGCTCCGGCAGCCTGAACGCGAACCCGGAGAACAACGTGGCCTCCATCGTCCGCAAGCACTGCAGCCGCATCGCCTTCGCCCACATCCGCAACGTGAAGCACTTCCCCAACGGCGACTTCTCCGAGGCCAGCCACCGGGACTGCGACGGCGACACCGGCATCCTGGACATCCTGCGGGCGTATCACGACTGCGGCTTTGAGGGCTATATCCGCCCCGACCACGGCCGTCATCTGTGGGGCGAGGGCCCCGGCACCTGCCGCCCCGGCTATGGACTGTATGACCGGGCTCTGGGCGTCATGTATATGCTTGGCGCGTGGGACCTGATGGACAAAGAGGGAAAGTGAGGAACAGCATGAAGCTTTCTGATATTCAAAATGGAACCTATAACCCCCAGGAGTGGGCGGACAAGGGCTATCAGCTCCCCAAGTTCGACATGAAGGCCGTCCGGCAGAAAACCCACGACGAGCCCACCTGGCTGCACTTCGGCGCGGGCAACATCTTCCGGGCCTTTCCGGCGGCGGTGCTGCAGAACGTGCTGGATACCGGGTCTTATGACCGGGGCGTGATCGTGGCCGAGGGCTTTGACTTTGAGATCATCGACAAGGCATACCGCCCCTACGGGGATATGAGCCTGCTGGTAGTGCTGAAGTCCGACGGGTCCATCGAGAAAAAAGTGGTGGCCTCCGTCACCGAGAGCCTGAAGGCCGACCCCCAGTTCGGTGAGGACTGGGCCCGGCTGGAGGAGATTTTCCAAAAGCCCTCCCTCCAGATGGTCAGCTTTACCATCACCGAAAAGGGCTACTCCGTGGCCCCCGCCGACCTGGAGCGGGGCCTCACCCCCGCCCTCATCATGGGCAAGGTCACGGTGCTGCTCTACCGGCGCTATCAGGCCGGCGCCCTGCCCCTGACGGTGCAGAGCATGGACAACTGCTCCCACAACGGGGACAAGGTGAAGGCCGCCGCCTTTGCCTACGCCGAAGCCTGGGTCAAGGCCGGGCTGGTGGACCAGGGCTTCCTGGACTACCTGAAGGACGAGAGCAAGATCACCTTCCCCTGGAGCATGATCGACAAGATCACCCCCCGGCCCGACGCTCAGGTCCAGGATCTGCTGGCCAAGGACGGGTTCGAGGACAACTATACCATCATCACCGAGAAGCGCACCTACACCGCCCCCTTTGTCAACGCGGAGGAGACGGAGTACCTGGTCATCGAGGACAAGTACACCAACGGCCGTCCCCCCCTGGAGAAGGGCGGCGTGCTGTATGTGGACCGGGAGACTGTGGACAACGTGGAGCGCATGAAGGTCTGCACCTGCCTCAACCCCCTGCACACCGCCATGTCCATTTACGGCTGCCTGCTGGGCTACACCCTGATTTCCGACGAAATGAAGGACGGGGATATCTGCGGGCTGATTACCAAGATGGGCTACCAGGAGGCCATGCCTGTGGTGGTGGACCCCGGTGTGCTGCGTCCCTCCGAGTTCATCAACGCGGTGCTGACCAAGCGCCTGCCCAACCCCTTCATGCCCGACGCGCCCCAGCGCATCGCCACCGACACCTCCCAAAAGCTGCCCATCCGTTTCGGTGAGACCATCAAGGCCTATCAGGCCCGGGGTCTGGACATGGGCGAGCTGATTCTGATTCCCCTGGTGCTGGCGGGCTACGCCCGGTATCTCAAGGGCGTGGACGACACCGGCGCGGCCTTCGAGCCCTCTCCCGACCCCCTTCTGGCGGAGCTTCAGGCCATCGTGGCTCCCCTGGAGGTCAAGGAGGGCGCCCAGGATATGAGCTGCCTGAAGGCCCTCTACAGCCGCAAGGACGTGTTCGGCCTGGACCTGTACGAGGCCGGCCTGGGCGGACAGATTGAGGGCATGGCGGCGGAGCTGTTCGCCGGCCCCGGCGCGGTGCGCAATACACTGCATAAGTATGTGTCTGCACGATAATAAGGAGGTTTTTTTATGAGAAAAGCGTTTATCTGTCCCACAAAGTATGTGCAGGGCGAGGACGAGCTGCTGAACCTGGGCTATTTTGTCAAGACCTTCGGGGACTCGGCGCTGCTGATCGCCAACCCCGACGACGTGACCCGGGTCCAGGCCAAGCTGGACGCGACGGCGGAGAAATTCGGCGTGAAATTCGTGCTGAGCAACTTCCGGGGCCAGTGCTCCCGGCAGGAGGTGGCCCGCCTGCGGGAGGTGGCCAAGGAAAATAACTGCGCGTGCACCATCGGTCTGGGCGGCGGGAAGGCCATTGACACCGCCAAGTGCGTGGGCCAGGGGGACGGCGTGATTATCTGCCCCACCATCGCCGCCACGGACGCCCCCACCAGCCACTCCGCCGTGCTGTACACGGAGGACGCGTCCTTTGACGATTACGCCTACTTCAAGCAGAGCCCCAGCGTGGTTCTGGTGGACACCACTGTGGTCGCCCAGGCGCCCACCCGGTTCCTGGTGTCCGGCATGGGCGACGCGCTGTCCACCTACTTTGAGGCCCGCGCCAACGTGCGGTCCTTCAGCCGGGTCAACGCCAGCCTGCCCTGCGGCGCCCGGGAGGGCGTGTGCGCCCCCGGCATGGGCACCAACGCCGCCTTCGCCCTGGCAACCCAGTGCTACAAAACCCTGATGGCCGACGGCCGGAAGGCCAAGCAGGCCTGCGACATGAACATAGTCACCCCCGCCCTGGAGAACATCATTGAGGCCAACATTCTGCTGTCCGGCCTGGGCTTTGAGAGCGGCGGTCTGGCGGCGGCCCACGGCATCGTGGACGGCCTGACCATCCTGCCCGGCACCCACAAGTATATGCACGGGGAGGAGGTGGCCTTCGGCACCCTCTGCCACATGATGCTGGAGAACGCCCCCACGGAGGAGCTGGATGAAGTGCTGAACTTCTGCCTGGACGTGGGCCTGCCTGTTTGCCTGGCGGACATCGGCGTGGAGAGCATCTCCCCGGAGGAGCTGCGCCAGGTGGCCGAAAAGGCCAGCATCCCCGAAGAGTCCACCCACGCCATGCCCTTCCCGGTGAACGCCCAGACCGTCGCCGCCGCCATCGTTGCCGCCGATCAGATCGGCCGCGCCTATAAGCGGGAGCGTGCCAAATGAAAAAACTGATTAACGATCCCACAACGGTAGTCCGGGAGATGTGCGCCGGCATTGTGCTGGCCCACCCGGAGCTGGAAATGGATGTCAAATATAAGGTCATCCACAAAAAGGAGCTGAACAAGGGCAAGGTGACCCTCATCAGCGGCGGCGGCAGCGGCCACGAGCCCGCCCACGCCGGCTTCGTGGGCAAGGGAATGCTGGACGCGGCGGTGTGCGGCGATGTGTTCGCCTCCCCCTCCCAGATCCAGGTCTACAAGGCCATCCAGCAGACCGCCGGCGACGCGGGCACGCTGCTCATCATCAAGAACTACAGCGGCGATATCATGAACTTCCGCAATGCCGCCTTTCTGGCCCAGGAGGACGGCATCAACGTGGACTATGTGAAGGTGGACGACGACATCGCCGTCAAGGACAGCCTGTACACCGTAGGCCGCCGGGGCGTGGCCGGGACGGTCTTTGTCCACAAGATCGCCGGAGCCGCCGCCGAGGCGGGCAAGACCCTGGCCGAGGTCAAGGCGATCGCTGAGAAAGCCGCCGCCAGCGTAAAGAGCATCGGCTTTGCGTTCACCTCCTGCACCGTCCCCGCCAAGGGCACCCCCACCTTCGAGCTGGGGGAGGACGAGATGGAGTACGGCGTGGGCATCCACGGAGAGCCCGGCATCCGCCGGGAGCCCGTCGCCCAGGCCGGAGAACTGGCCGCGCGTATGGTGGACTCTCTGTGCCAGGAGCTGGGCGAGTCCAAGCGCGTGGCGGTGCTGGTGAACGGCTTCGGCGCCACTCCGCTGATGGAGCTGTACCTGTTCAACCATCAGGTGGCCCAGGAGCTGTCCAAGCGCGGCGTGACCGTGGCCCGCGCCTTTGTGGGCAACTATATGACCAGCATCGACATGGCGGGAGCCTCCCTGTCCCTGCTGAAGCTGGACGGGGAGCTGGAGGACCTGCTCAACGCCCCCAGCGACACCCCCGCCTTCAAGGTCAGCGGCCCTGTGCCTGCGGCGGCCATGCCCAATATCGCCCCTCCCGCCCAGACCGGGGAGGCCAATTACGGCATTGAGACCCCGGCGGACTACGCCAAGGTCTCCAGCAGCCTGAGCCTGCAAAACGTGATGTATATGGTGGACGCCATGTGCGAATCCGCCATCCGCAACGAGGTTCCCTTCTGCGAGCTGGACTCCCACGCCGGTGACGGCGACTTCGGCATGAGCATTGCCAAGGGCTTCCGGCAGCTGAAGCAGGAGTGGAAGAGCGTCATTTCCGGCCGTGACCTGGATATTTCCGGCTTCCTGAACGCCTGCTCCCTGATTATCATGGAGCATTGCGGCGGAGCCTCCGGCCCCATCTGGGGTTCCGCGTTCCGTGCCGCCGCCCGGAGCGCCAAGGGCAAGGCCGCCCTGTCCGTGGACGATTTCGCCCAGCTGATGCAGGCGGCGGTCAGCGGCATCCAGGCCACCGGCGAGCGGTCCTTCGGCCGGGGCGCGGTGGTGGGTGACAAGACCCTCATCGACGCGCTGGCGCCCTGCGCGGACAGCTGGACCAAGCAGGCCGCCGGGGGCGCAAGCCTGAAGGACTCCTTCGAGGCCGGCGCCGCCGCCGCCATGGAGGGCGCCAGGAGCACCGAGAAAATCGCCGCCCGGATGGGCCGCGCCGGTACGGTGGGCGAGCGCAGCATCGGCTATGCCGACGCGGGCGCTTACGGCCTGGCGGTCATCTTCGCCGACGTGACCAAGAGCCTTCAGTTTTAAATCGTTTTTAGGAGGAAAAAGCTGTATGGATATCCTCAAGCAAATATCGAACATCGGCATTGTGCCGGTCATCGCCATCGACGACGCCAGCAAGGCGGTCCCTCTGGCGAAGGCCCTGGCTGCGGGCGGTCTGCCCGCGGCCGAGGTCACCTTCCGCACCGCCGCCGCCGAGGACGCCATCCGGGCCATCGTCCAGGAGGTCCCGGAAATGCTGGTGGGCGCGGGCACGGTCATCACCACGGAGCAGGCTGACCGGGCCATGGCCGCAGGCGCCACCTTCATCGTGGCCCCCGGCTATGATCCCAAGGTCACCCAGCACGTGCTGGACAAGGGCGGCATCATGATGCCCGGCACCGCCAGCGCGGGCGAGATGCAGCAGGCCATGAACCAGGGCTGCCAGGTCATCAAATACTTCCCCGCCGAGGCCAACGGCGGCGTGGCGATGCTGAAAAACATCGGTGCGGCTCTGAAAGGCGCTAAGTGGATGTGCACCGGCGGCGTCAGCGCCAAGAACGTCAACGATTACCTGGGCTACAGCCAGATCGTGGCGGTGGGCGGCACCTGGATGTGCAAAAAAGAGCTGATCGAGGGCGAAAAGTGGGACGAGATCACCGCTATGTGTAAAGAGGCGGTCAAGACCATGCTGGGCTTCTCTCTGGCTCACGTGGGCATCAACTGCGAGAACGAGGCTCAGGCCGGGCAGTCGGCCAAGACGTTATGCGCGCTGTTCGGCTTTGAGTACAAGCCGGGCAACAGCTCCATCTTCGCCGGAAGCGCGGTGGAGTGCATGAAGTCCCCCTATCTGGGCAAAAACGGCCACATCGCCATCGCCACCAACAGCCTGGACCGGGCGGTGTATCACCTGGGCCGTCAGGGCGTGGCGTTCGACGAGTCCACCCGTAAGCCCAAGGCAATCTATTTGAAGCAAGAGGTGGGCGGCTTCGCCATCCATCTGGTGCAGCGGTAAGTACATTTCGAAGCGTTAAGTAAGGAGGAGATTTCATTATGGCAAAAGTAGTGACCTTCGGCGAGCTTATGATCCGGCTCCAGCCCTACAACTACGAGCGGTTCGTGCAGGCGGACCATCTGGAATTTACCTTTGGCGGCGGCGAGGCCAACGTGGCGGTGTCTCTGGCCAACTACGGCCTGGACGCGTCCTTTGTCACCAAGCTGCCCGCCCACGCCATCGGCCAGTGCGCGGTGAACTCCCTGCGCCGCTACGGTGTGGACACCAGCAAGATTGTCCGGGGCGGCGACCGGGTCGGCATCTACTTCAACGAGAAGGGCGCTTCCCAGCGGCCCAGCGTGTGCATCTACGACCGGGCCCACTCCGCCATCCAGGAGGCCCAGAGCGCCGACTTCGACTGGGAGAAGATTTTTGACGGCGTGGACTGGTTCCACTTCACCGGCATCACCCCCGCCCTGGGTCCCAACGTGGTGGAGATCTGCCGGGAGGCCTGTAAGGCGGCCAAGGCCCGGAACATCAAGATTTCCTGCGACCTGAACTACCGGGGCAAGCTGTGGACCCGCGACCAGGCCCGTGCGGCTATGACCGACCTGTGCCAGTACGTGGACGTGTGCATCTCCAACGAGGAGGACGCCAAGGACGTGTTCGGCATTGAGGCCGAGGCTACCGACATCACCGCCGGCGAGCTGAATAAAGAGGGCTACAAGTCCGTGGCCAAGCAGCTGGCGGACAAGTTCGGCTTTGAGAAGGTCGCCATTACCCTTCGGGAGAGCAAGAGCGCCTTTGACAACGATTGGTCCGCCATGCTCTACGACGGGACCGATTACTGCTTCTCCAAGCTCTACCACCTGCACATCATCGACCGCATCGGCGGCGGCGACAGCTTCGGCGGCGGCCTGATCTATGCCCTGCTGTCCGGCAAGGACACCCAGGCGGCGGTGGAGTTCGCCGTGGCGGCCTCCGCTCTGAAGCACTCCATCGAGGGCGACTACAACTTCGCCACCATCGCGGAGGTGGAGAAGCTGGCCGGCGGCGACGGCTCTGGCCGTGTGCAGAGGTAACTGCCCTATGAAGGAATTTATGGACAAGGATTTTCTCCTGGAAACCCCCACCGCCCAAAGGCTGTACCACGATTACGCGGAAAAGCAGCCCATCATCGACTACCACTGCCACGTGGACCCCAAGGAGATTTTTGAGAACCGCCGGTTCCAGAACATCTATCAGACCTGGCTGGAGGGCGACCACTACAAGTGGCGGGTCATGCGGTCCAACGGCGTGGAGGAGCGGTACATCACCGGGGACGCCAGCGAGCGGGAGAAGTTCCAGAAATTCGCCGAGGCCCTCCCCAAGGCCATCGGCAACCCCATGTACCACTGGTGCCACCTGGAGCTGCGGACCTACTTCGGCTACCAGGGCGTGCTGAACGGCGAGACGGCCCAGGAGGTCTGGGACCTGAGCGAAAAGAAACTGAAAGAGGACGGCATGGACGTGCGGGGGATCATCCGCCAGAGCAACGTGGCCATGATCGGCACCACCGACGACCCCACCTCCACACTGGAGTGGCACAAGCGCCTGAAGGAGGACGCGTCCTTCCCGGTGACGGTGACCCCCTCCTTCCGGCCTGACAAGGCGCTGAACATTGAAAAGCCCAGCTGGAAAGCGTTTATCCAGGAGCTGGGCGCATCGGCCGGGGTGGAGATCACCAGTCTGGAGACGCTGGAGCAGGCCCTGAAAAACCGGATGGACGCATTTACTCAGGCTGGCTGCCGCGCCGCGGACCACGGTCTGGACTACGTCCCCTACCGGGAGGCTTCCCGGCAGGATGTGGACGCCATCCTGCAAAAGGGTCTGAAGGACGAGGCCGTCACCCTGGAGGAGACGGAGCAGTTCAAGACCGCCCTGCTGGTGTTCTGCGCGGAGCAGTACGCCAGAATGGGTTGGGTTATGCAGATCCACTATAACTGTATGCGCAATCCCAACTCCGCCATGTTCGCCAGGCTGGGGCCGGACTGCGGCTTTGACTGCATGAACAACGTGAACTGCGGCGGGGCCCTCTATGCGCTGCTGGACCGGCTCTACCGGACCGGTTCTCTGCCCAAAACCATTCTCTACAGCCTCAATCCCGGAGAGAACGAGATGCTGGACACCATGATCGGCGCGTTCCAGGGCACGGAGGCGGCGGGGAAGCTCCAGCACGGCAGCGCCTGGTGGTTCAACGACAACAAGACCGGAATGCAGGACCAGCTGATCAGTCTGGCCAACCTGAGCCTGCTGGGTAACTTTATCGGAATGCTCACCGACTCCCGCAGCTTCCTCAGCTACACCCGTCACGCCTATTTCCGCCGGATTCTCTGCAATCTGGTGGGCGGCTGGATCGAAAACGGGGAGTACCCTGCGGACCTGGACGCGGCCGGGGCCCTGGTTGCGGACATCTGCTACCACAACGCAAAGCGGTATTTTGACCTATAAAAATTCCCGGCGCGGGTATCAAACCCGCGCCGGGAATTTTTAAGAAAACTGATCCAATACTTGGTGCAGACGCACCTTCAGCTCCAATAGCTTCACCTGGCTGACGCTGTTGCTGCTGGACTTCTCCAGCTCCTGCATCCGCAGCTCCCGCTGCACCCGCAGCAGAAGGATATCTCCCCGGATGGGTTTTTCCACGAAATCCGCCACACCGTTGGCAATGGCCTCCTTCTCCTTCGAGCGGCCGTCCACTGTGGTGAGCAAAATCACCGGAATCTCTGCCAGCTTTGGGGTGGTTTTGATCTTTTTCAGCACATCTACCCCATCGCTCTCCGGCATTTCCATATCCACCAGCATCAGGTCCAAATTATTGTCCCGGCGCAGGTGTCCAAAGGCTTGAAGACTGGAACTTGCAGTAATCACTTCATACTTTTCCTCCAGCAGGGCCTTCATAATTGCAAGGTTAATTGGATCATCGTCTACGATCATAATTCTGTGCATAAAATCTCCTCCCGTGCTGTCTCTTTATTCTATCATAAAAGTTTGCCATTGACAAGCGTCTTTCCATTTGGGATAATACCCTGAGAGGAGTTGATTTCCATGACTAAAATCAATCAAAATTACTTGAAGCTGCCGGGCAGCTACCTGTTTTCTGAGGTAGCCCGGCGAATCTCCGCCTACTGTGCCGGACATCCGGAGGCAAACATAATCAAGCTGTCCATCGGCGATGTGACCCGTCCCCTGGCCCCCGCCGTCATCAATGCGATGCATCAGGCCGTGGACGAGATGGGAACCTTTGAGGGCTTTCATGGCTACGGCCCGGAGCAGGGCTACGAGTTTCTTCGGGAGGCCATCGCCCAGCACGACTACAGGGCCCGGGGAATGGATATAAAGCCTGAGGAAATTTTCGTCTCCGACGGCGCGAAAAGCGACTGCGGCAACATTGGGGATATTTTCGGCACAGACAACATCGTGGCCGTGTGCGACCCGGTGTATCCCGTCTATGTGGACACCAACGCTATGTCCGGCCGGGCCGGGGACTATCAGGAGCAGCTTGGCCGCTGGAACCGGTTGATTTATATGCCCTGCGTGAAAGAAAACGGCTTTACGCCGGAGCCCCCCCAGCAGGCCGCAGACATCATCTACCTCTGTTTCCCCAACAATCCCACCGGCGCGGTGGCTACCCGGGAACAGCTGAAAGCCTGGGTGGACTACGCCAACAAAACCGGCGCGGTGATTTTGTACGACTCCGCTTACGAGGCCTTCATCACCGGGGAGGACATCCCCCACTCCATTTTCGAGATTGCGGGAGCCCGGACCTGCGCCATTGAGTTCCGCTCCTACTCCAAGACCGCCGGCTTCACCGGCAACCGCTGCGCCTATACGGTGGTGCCCCTGGAGCTGGAGCGTGACGGCGCCAAGCTCAACAGCCTGTGGAACCGCCGTCAGTGCACCAAGTTCAACGGCGTGCCTTATGTGATCCAGCGGGGGGCGGCGGCCATTTACACGCCTGAGGGCAAGGAGCAGACCCGTCAGGCCATCGGCTATTACCGCGAAAACGCCCAGGTGATTCGGGAGGGCATGACCGCCGCCGGCCTCACCTGCTTCGGCGGTACCGACGCCCCCTATATCTGGCTGGAAACCCCCGGCAAAATGGGCTCCTGGGAATTTTTCGACCTGCTGCTGGACCGGGCCAATGTGGCCACGACCCCCGGCGCGGGCTTCGGCCCCAGCGGGGAGGGCTATGTCCGCCTGACCGCCTTTGGCGACGCCCAGGCCACCAAAACCGCGGTGGAGCGCATTCAAAAAATACTGTAATTTCATAACATATGCCGCCCCCGGACACAATACAGATAAGCGATTGAGTATTTGGAGGTGTCTTATATGTGCACTGCAATCACCTATCACACCCGCAGTCACTATTTTGGACGGACCCTGGACGTGGAATGCGGCTACGACGAACGGATTGCCATCACCCCCCGTAATTTCCCCCTGCGTTTTCGGGAGGTCCCGGATTTGGAAGCCCACTACGCCATCACCGGCGTGGCCTTTGTGGCGGACGGCTGCCCTCTCTACTTCGACGGGGTGAATGAAAAGGGCTTGGGGGCGGCGGGGCTCAATTTTCCCGGCAACGCGGACTACAAGCCCCGGCAGGCAGGAAAGCTCAACGTATGTCCTTATGAATTCATCCCCTGGCTGCTGGGCCAGTGCGCCACGGTCCAGGAGGCCCGGAAGCTGCTGGAGCGGGCCAATCTTCTGGACGTTCCCTTCCGGCCGGACCTGCCTCTGGCTCCACTCCACTGGATTGTCGCCGACCGGGACAGCGCCATTACAGTGGAGTCTGTGGCGGACGGGTTAAAGGTCTACGATAACCCGGTGGGGGTGCTGACCAACAACCCGCCCTTTGATTTTCATATGCTTTATCTGGAAAACTTCATCAACCTGACCCGGGAACCGGCCACCAACCGTTTCTGCGCCTCTCTGACCTTCCAGCCCTACTGCAACGGCATGGGGGCTATGGGCCTGCCCGGGGACCTGTCTTCCCCTTCCCGGTTCGTCAAGGCGGCGTTCACCAAGCTCAACTCCGCCTGTGGAAGCTCCGAAGCCGAGAGCGTGAGCCAGTTTTTCCACATTCTGGGCAGCGTCACCCAGCAGCGGGGCTGTGTCCAGGTGGCGCCCGGCCAATATATGACCACCCTGTACACCTCCTGCTGCAACATGGATACCGGAGTGTACTACTACACCACTTACGGCAACAGCCAGATTTCCGGCGTGGATCTCCACAGGGAAAATCTGGAGGGCAGCGCACTGGTCACCTATCCCCTTCTCCGGGAGCAGCAGATTCATATGCAGAATTAAACCCATGCGGCCGGGCCTCTCTGAGGTCCGGCCGCCCGGCCTTTCCGGAACCTCTTGGGGCGCTGCGGCATAGAATGCGGTGCTCACCGGTAAATCCTTCTTGGGGAATTGCATCGGTGGAAAGAATGTGATATAATTATTTTAATACACTGGGTTCTTTTTACACGGAATGGGGATTGACCATGGAAAAGACGCCAATGAAAAAAAATACGGGGATTTTTTTCTTTACTGCCATCCTGCTGGTATTCTGCCTGCTGGGGGGCGTTGTATTTTCTGTCTCCCAGAAGATTTCCAGAGAAATGTCCGAATCGGCCATTCAAAACCTCAGCGAGAGCCTGGACCTGATTCAAAGCACCATCGAGGCCATCCTGAAAAATGAGGCCGAGTTTCAAACCCTGATCGCCCGAAACCTGGCCCTGGCGGATGACCCGGAAGAATTTATCCGGGGATATGAAAAAAACCAGTCCATGGTGAAGCTCTCCCTGATCCGGACAGGCGAGACCCAGGGCATTTCCAATACGGGGGAGGTCTTTTCCGCCGGTGAGCTGGACTTCTCCGCCGGCAAAACGGTAGACGGGCTGCCCATCTCCCAGTCTTACCTGAACTATATGGGCACCTGGGCCTATACCATGACCTGCCCCGTCATCAAGGACGGCCAGGAGCTGGGCACCCTGTACGCAGAGTATATTTACGACTACTTTGACAAATCTCTCCCGGACGGCTTTTACAACAAACAGGCCATGCTTTATGTGATGGACTCCAAAAGTGAGCGCTTTGTCCTCAAGCCCAAGGGGATGGGGATGCGCAACGCGGGACACCTGAATCTGGCGGACTTCTACCGGGCCAACAGCATTGAGGACCCGGGTATTCAATCCGAAGTGGCAAGCTGTCTGGCCCAGGGCCGGAATATTCTCTTTTACCACAGCATCCGCGGCGTAAACGCGCTGAACTATATGTGGGCAGTAAACAACGGCTCCTTTTTCCTGATTGGATATGTCCCTGTGGAGGCCATTCTTCAGGAGGGCCGGACCGTCAACCAGCATATCTTCATTGTGGTCGCCGTGATGCTGACCGCCTTTTTCCTGTGCTGTCTCCTGTATTATTTCAACCAGCGCCAGCAGAACAAGCTCCGCCAGGAGCGGGAGGCCGAACGGGATCTGTACAATGAGCAGCTGGCCCAGGCCCTTCAGGCCGCTCAGATTGCCAACAATTCCAAAACAACCTTTCTGTCCAATATGTCCCATGACATCCGCACCCCCATGAATGCGGTGCTGGGCTTCACGACTCTTCTGGCCATGGACGCGGACAACCCGGTAAAGGTCCGGGAGTACACCAAAAAAATCACGGCCTCCGGCCAGCATCTGCTCAGCCTGATTAACGACATTCTGGATGTGTCTAAGATCGAGAGCGGGAAGGTGGTACTTACCTTCGAAAAATTCACCTTGAATGACGTGCTCGCTTCGGTGGACGCCATCATTCAGCCTATGGCGGCGGCCAAGCGGCAGAGCTTTCATGTGGAGGTGACGGGCATCCGCCACGAATATCTGGTCGGAGATGAAACCCGTATCAATCAGATTCTGCTGAATCTGCTGTCCAATGCGGTCAAATATACCCCGGAGGGAGGCAATATCTGGTTCCGCATGACTGGCCTGAAGCAGCGCTCCAGCCAATATGAGCACATCCGCATTGAGGTGGAGGACGACGGCTACGGCATGACCCAGGAGTATCTGGAGACCATTTTCGACGCCTTCACCCGGGCGGAAAACAGCACCACCAACAAAGTCCAGGGTACCGGACTGGGTATGGCCATCACCAAAAATATTGTGGAATTGATGGGCGGCACCATTGAGGTATCCAGCGAAGTGGACAAGGGCAGTCTCTTCCGGGTGGAGCTGGAGCTCCGGATTCCGGAGGGCCAGGGCCAGCCGCTGTTCTGGCAGCAAAACAACATCCGTCATATTCTGGCAGCAGGCGGCGCGGAGCTGCGCCAGAGTGTCCAGCTGCTGATGCAGGAAGCCGGAGTTTCGGTGGACACTGCCGCCACGCCGGAGGAAGCGGTCCGGCTGCTCCAGGACAGCGGGCAAGAATACCAGGTCCTGCTGCTGGATGGAAACCTTCCGGGCCTGGACTTGGTCCAGACCTGTGCGGAACTGCGGACGCTGCTGCCGGCCTCCGCCCCGATCCTGCTGCTGACGGACCACAACCGGCCCCACACCGGCGGCTCTCTCCCTCCGCAAATCGCAGGCATACTCCCCACCCCCTTCTTTGTCTCCGCCCTTCAGGAGAAGCTGATGGACCTCCAGGCGGGGGGCAAGGCCAGCGCCGCCCAGGCCCCCGTCCCGGTCTACAGTTTGGAGGGAATGCGTTTCCTGGCGGCTGAGGACAATGAGATCAACGCGGAAATTTTGGAGGAAATCCTAAAGCTGGAGGGTGCGGAGTGCGAGATACTGGAAAACGGGCAACTGGCGGTGGACCGCTTTGCCCAGTCCGCCCCCGGAGAGTTCGACGCAATTTTGATGGATGTACAGATGCCGGTGATGAACGGCTACGACGCCACCCGGGCCATCCGGGCGCTCCCCCGCGGCGACGCCGCCGAAATTCCCATTATTGCCATGACGGCCAACGCCTTCGCGGAGGATGAAAAGGCCGCCTTAGACGCCGGCATGAACGCCCATGTGGCCAAGCCAATCGACATGAATCTCTTGAAAACAACAATCCAACGCCACGCAAAGAAAGGAACTGCGCCATGCACATCACCAAAACCTTAAAATCATGGATGGCTGCTCTTCTGGCTGGGACAATAATCCTATTATTTGCCTCCTGCGCCATCCCTGGTGATCCGGATCAGAATCTCATCTCCTCCCAGGAGACAGAAGAGCGGATCGTCAATTTCTTCAGCCCCATGGAAAAAATTGATCCGGACGCAGAAAACGTGGCCAGAAGCGCCTCTGATCTGACCATCTCTATGGCGGAAGAGCAGCTGGGGGTTACGCTGGCCTACAAGACCTATACGGCGGAGAACTATCAGGATAAGACCTACGACGACGTGTGTCTGGACCGGGCCCGCAGCGATATGGACGATCTGTACCTGCTCAACCCGGATACCATCCGTACACTGGGGGCAGAGGGCAAGCTGATGGACTTATCCGGCTTGGACTGCGTCCAAAATCTGCGTGACATTGTCAAGGCCGCCAATACCGTGGACGGAAAGCTGGTGGCAATTCCCCAGGAAATCGTGGCCTACGGCCTTTTCGTAAACAAGGATATGTTCGACCAATACAAGCTGGCCCTGCCGGAGACGCCGGAGGAATTTCTGGAGTGCTGCCGGGTGTTTCAGGAGAACGGCATTGAGACCCCCGTGGGCGCCAACCGCTGGTGGCTGGAGACCTTCGTGCTGGCCCAGGCCTACGCGGACCTGTACAACGGCGGGAATGCCCAGGCGGAAATTGACGCTCTGAACCGGGGGGAGGCCAAATACAGCGACTATATGCGCCCCGGCTTTGAATTTTTGCAGGAAATGATCGACTGCGGCTATATCAACGCGGAAAAGGCGCTGGTCAGCGAAGCCATCGAAGGAGAGGGCGCGGACTTCCTGGCCCAGAAAACCCCCATCGTGATGGCCTACTGGAGCGCCGCAAATACCGAGACCGCCTACGGAAAAACAGACTTTCATATGCAGGTAATCGGCTTCCCCAGCAGCCGGGGCCAGATGCCGGTGATGACGTTGACCGGCTACGCCGTCGGGGCCAACGCGGAGCACGCCCAGGACGCTATGCGAACCCTGGACGTGATCCTGTCCGATGAGGCGCTCCAGCTCTACGCCGAGACCAACCGGGTAATCTCCCCCTCCAAAAACGTGGAGGTGGAGTGCGTCCCCGCCCTGAAGCCTCTGAACGACCGGATTCAGGAAAATATCTACGTTCTGGCCTCCAACGCGGGGATGGATGTAGAACAGTGGGGCAACACCTGTCTGATTGTGCGCCAGCTGCTGGGCGGTGCCTCTGTGGATGAGTGTATGGCCGAATTTGACCGGCTTCAGGATGAGGCTGTGTCCTCTCCTCAATGAAATATTCTTCACAAGTCAAATAAAAAGGTGCGGCAATCTATGTCCGATTGCCGCACCTTTTTGGTGCTTTGATGTGTCAGTGTTTTTTACCGGGCCAGGCTCTGGAAGTGAGTCAGCACCGGGTTGACCCCCATCTTCTTGCCGTTCTCATAGGTATAAAAGCCCGCGCCGCTCTTGCGGCCCAGGAAGCCGGACACCACCAGCTTCCGCAGCAGCAGAGAGGGAGCGTATTTCGAGCCGATCTCCTTCTCCATTGTCATCATAACATCCAGCAGGATGTCCAGGCCAATCATATCCGCCAGCTCCAGGGGGCCCATGGGGTGGTTGCAGCCCAGCTTCATGCCGTTATCCATCTCCTCCACGGAGCCGATGTAGGAGCCCACGATCACACAGGCCTCGTTGAGCATGGGCAGCAGGGCGCGGTTGACGATGAAGCCCGGCTTGTCGTCGGCCTGAATCAGAGTCTTGCCCATCTTCTCGCCCACTTCCTTCACTGCGTCCAGGACCTCCTGGGTGGTGAGCAGGCCGAAAATCACCTCACACAGCTTCATCCGGGGCACAGGAGAGAAGAAGTGCATACCCACCACCTGAGAGGGGCGCTTGGTCGCAGAGGCCAGGGCAGTCAGGGAGATGGAGGAGGTGTTGGAGGCAAAAATAGTGTGGGCGGGGCAGATGTCCTCCAGGGAGGTAAAGACAGCCTGCTTGGCCTTCAGGTCCTCAATAATGGCCTCAATCACCAGGTCGGCGTCCTTGGCGTTTTCCAAAGTAGCGGCGCAGGTCAGACGGGCCAGGGCGGCGTCCCGGTCCCCGGCAGTCATGCGGCCCTTCTCCACGTCCCGGTTCAGCGCCTTCTCAATGTTGGCCTTGGCCCGGTCCAGGGCCTCCTGCCGCTGATCGTTCAACGTGACAGTGAATCCGCTGGTGATGGCATTCTGTGCAATGCCGCTGCCCATCAGGCCGGCGCCTACCACAAAAATATTCTGGATTGCCATAATCATTTGACCCCTTTTCTTTCCTTATATATTGGCCCGGTCTGCTCTTCCAATCACCCGCCGGACCTTTCATATGCCCATCATAGCACAGCAATCAACGCAGGTCTCTGCATAAATAGGCTTTAAATATGCAGATATTAACCTAAAACATCTATTGTATTTCCTGTTCCAACGCGTCGAACTGCGGAGCGGAGAAAAATTCTCCCAACGTGATTCCCAGACCGTCACACAATTTTTTGATCGTCGTAATCGACACATCCCTGCGTCTTTCGTCCAGCATACTGTAAACGGTCGATGGGGTAACGCCAGATAAATTGGCAAGTTCGTTTACTTTGATCCCCCGTACCCGACACAGGTCTATAAATCGGCTTGATACCGCATCCTTTACCGACATACCAACCACCTCTGAACAATACTATCTGTATTGCCGCGTTTGCGTATACGCACTTACGTAATTCTGAAAAATATGGTATTATGACCAATAGAGGTGATTCTTATGAAAAAAGTTACCATTAGGCTGGACGATGCAGTGTATCAATTCTATCAAAAAGTGGGAGAACGCGCAGGAGGACTTCCAGTAGAACAGGTTGCCGCTGATGCTCTGTTTAAATTAGCTGGAGAACTCTCCCTGAATGCACTCCACACCAAACGCACCCAAGGATAGAAAAACAGACCGCTTAAAAGCGGTCTATTTTTACGTATCTGTATGGGGTCAAAACCGGTTCAGAGGCAGAGAACCGTCGTCCTCTCCCTTCTCAATGGCCTGAATCACCACCTCGTAGCTGTACCCGTTGTCCAGCTCCACCGTGGCCCGGTCCCCCGCCCGGCGGCCCATCAGGGCCCGGCCCATGGGGGATTCCTTGCTGATAATCCCCCGCAGGGCGTCCTGGCGCAGAGTGGTGACAATCTGGTAGGTCTCGGTCTCCCCCTCGTCCTCCAGTAGTACGGTCACCTTGTCATACAGCCCCACCCGGTCCGGGGCCGACCGGTCCTCCACCACCCGGGCGGTTTTCAGCGTCCGTTCCAGGAAGCGGATGCGGCCCTCATTTTTGTTTTTCTCCTGCTTGGCGGCTTTATACTCAAAATTCTCGCTCAGGTCCCCGAAGGCCCGGGCCTCCTTCACCGCCTCCAGCAGCTGGGGCCGCAGCTCAATGCGCCGGTGGTCCAGCTCCTGGCGGATTTTTTCCAAATCCTTTTTGGTCAGCTCCGGCATTTTTAAGCCTCCCAGCCGGACAGATAGGCTTTCTGTTCCTCTGTCAGCGCGTCGATGGCCAGCCCCATAGCCGCCAGCTTCACCCGGCCAATCTGGTCGTCAATTTCATCGGGGACGTTGTAGACCTTTTTCTCCAAATCCTTCCCGTGCCGGGCCATCCACTCCAGGGAGAGGGCCTGAACCGCGAAGGACATATCCATAATTTCCGCCGGGTGGCCGTTGCCCGCGGCCAGGTTCACCAGCCGGCCCTCCGCCAGCACGTTCAGCGTCCGGCCGTCGGCCAGCTTGAAGCCCTCAATGCCCTGCCGGCGGGAGAAGGTCTCCACCGCCTGGGTCCGCAGCGCCGCCACATCCACTTCACAGTCGAAGTGGCCGGAGTTGCACAAAATCGCGTTGTTCTTCATCACCGCAAAATGCCGGGGAACAATCACATCCTTGCAGCCGGTGGCGGTGACGAACAGATCCCCGTATTTGGCGGCCTCGTCCATGGGCATCACTCGGAAATTCTCCATGGTTGCCTCCAGGGCCTTGAAGGGGTCCACCTCACACACAATTACGTTGGCCCCCATGCCCTTGGCCCGCATGGCGATGCCCTTGCCGCACCAGCCGTAGCCGGCCACCACCACCGTCTTGCCCGCCACAATCAGGTTGGTGGTGTGCATGATGGCGTCCCAGGTGGACTGGCCGGTGCCGTATTTATTGTCGTAGTAGTGCTTGGCCTTGGCGTCGTTCACCGCCATCATGGGACAGGGCAGAATCCCCGCCCGCTCCCGGGCATAGAGCCGGTGGATGCCGGTGGTGGTCTCCTCACAGCCTCCCAGCAGCCGGTCTCCGCAGGAGGCGCAGCTGCCGCCGAGCAGGCTGATGAGGTCGCCGCCGTCGTCTACAATCAGGTGGGGCCGGCATTTGAGGGTCTCCACCAGCAGATCCTCATAGCCCTTCATGTCCACCCCATGGACCCCGAAGGTCTCCACCCCCAGATCCGCCATTGCGGCGGCCACGTCGTCCTGGGTGGACAGGGGATTGCAGCCGGTGAGATAAACCTGGGCGC
The DNA here is from genome assembly GCA_910588455.1 of uncultured Oscillospiraceae bacterium. Classification (GTDB taxonomy): domain Bacteria; phylum Bacillota; class Clostridia; order Oscillospirales; family Oscillospiraceae; genus Lawsonibacter. Next base: position 6,365 of record CAJUPG010000008.1, on the reverse strand, counting down.
CCCCCTCCCGGAGAACCAGGCCCAGATTGGCGGTTTTGGCCTCCAGATGGACGGAAACGGCGATGGTCAGGCCCTGAAAGGGCTTTTCCTTGCGGAAGCGCTCCTCAATGCCGCTGAGGGCGGGCATAAAGTCCCGGACCCACTGAATTTTTTGGTGGCCCGAAGGGGCCAGGGACAGATCCTTTACAATGCTCATGGGAAATCACACTCCATATTTATTTTCCGCTCCATTGTAGCATAGATTTTTCTGAAATTGAAGTCCCTCCCGGGAACTGTACAAAATATTCACATTTTTTTCATGGACTTTTTCTCCAAAAACGGGTAGAATGTTAGATAAGAAAAAATCTGGAAATCAAAGGAGGGCTGTCCATGAGCGCACTTTCCCGCTGGCTGGACCGCTTTTGCTACAACCACCCCAACTTCGGCATTCCCGGCCTGATGAAGTACATCGCCATTGGAAATGTGGCCGTCTTTCTGCTGGACCTGTTTTCCACCCGGATGTCCTTCACGGCGCTGATTGACTTCTACCCCGCCCTGGTGCTGCAAGGACAGGTCTGGCGGCTGCTTACCTTCGTCTTTGTCCCCATCAACAGCCACCCCATCTGGTTTGTCTTTTCTGTGATGCTCTACTACTTTCTGGGCAACGCCCTGGAACGTCAATGGGGCTCCGCCCGGTTCTCCCTGTTCTACGGCCTGGGCGTACTGCTGAATATTTTGGTGGGCTTTGTCCTCTATTTCGCCTCCGGACGCTCCCCCTATATCGCCACAAATATGTATTATGTCAATATGTCCCTGTTCTTCGCCTTCGCAACCCTCTACCCGGACACCCAGTTTATGGTGTATTTTATCATTCCGATCAAGGTAAAATGGCTGGCCTGGCTGGATGCGGCCCTGTTCGCCTTTGCCATTCTCCAGGCCCTGTTCTACGGCCAGCCCCTTATGGCGGCGGTCCCCATTGTTGCCATTCTGAACTATCTGGTGTTCTTCTGGGACGATCTGACCGGCATGGCCCGCCGGACCGGGGAGCGGGCCGCCTACCGGGCCCGGCCCCAGACCATCAACTTCAAAAAAGCCCAGAAGCAGGTCCAGCAGCGCCGGGGCTACCTCCACAAGTGCGCCGTGTGCGGCGTGACCGACGCGGACCACCCCAATATGGAGTTCCGCTACTGCTCCAAGTGCAGCGGCTATTACTGCTACTGTATGGACCACATCAACAACCACACTCACGTCACCTGATCCGGCTCCACCCAGAACCGCCAGGGGAAATCCACCGCCTCCTCCGCGTAGTCGATGCCTATGCGGGGGCCGGTCTGGATTTCCCCTGAAATTCTGCCCGGAAGGACGTACAGGGTCCCGCTTTCGGTCAGATCAATCCCGTTATCCTGTCGGGTGATGTGCAGCGCCTGACACAGCTTGCCGGGACCGTTGAGGAAGTTTTTCTTCTGATTTCGGCTTAAATCGGACAGGGATTTTCCAAACCGGGCCCGGGCCATCTCCTCCTCCCCCGCCAGGGGAACCGCTCCCCGAATAAGGACGGCGGCCGGCTCGTTCTCCGGCTCGGTGACAAAGTTCAGGCAGTGATACATTCCGTAGATCAAATAGACATACGCGGTCCCCGGGGAGGCGTACAGGGTCTGGGTCCTGGGGGTACGCTTGCAGCCGTAGGCGTGGCAGGCCTTGTCGATGCGGCCGATATAAGCCTCTGTCTCGGTAATGGCGCATTCCAGCCGCCAGCCCTCCCACTCCCGGACGATGCGCGCCCCCAGAAGCGCCCGGGCCGCCTGGAGAGTATCCTGGCGAAAAAAGTCCCGCCCAAGCCGGGCGGGATTTTTATGCGGCTTCACTGGCCCTCCCCCGGAGCCTGAGCCTCCTGGTCCGCCTTCTCCCGCAGGGCCCGGATGGCGTAGTCAATGGCGGGGATGGACTTGGCGTTGCAGTAGTTGCGGACAATTTTTAACTCCCGAATGGCTTCCTTGGCTGTCATAGGGATCACCCTCCTTTTCTCTGGGCTTATTATACCATAGGAGGGCGGTTCCGCACAAGAGTTTTGTCAAAACTGTCAAAATTCTTTTTTCTCATAAATACGGCAGGAGATCAGATAGGACAACCCCAGCCCCGCCACGCCCGCCACGGGCATCAGGGAGCAGACCAGCAGTACAGTCCCCTCCGAGATGGCGCTCAGCCCGGACAGGTCCAGCAGCCCCAGCCGCACCGCCAGGAACAGCAGAATCACCGGTGCGAATATAATGATATACAGATACATCCGGGCGCGCTCGGCCCCCAGCTTGTAGACCAGAGGAATCACAATATCGTTGAGCGCCAGGCCGTAGGTGATGGTCACCAGCACCGTGGCCGCCAGCTCCGTCAGTTCCCCCTGCCCCATGAGAGGCGCCAGCACAATCGTAAGCAGTCCAAAGGCGGCGGACACCAGCAGAAGCAGAGCGATGAACAGATACCGGGCCCCCACCACCTTGCGCCGGCCCAGAGGCAGAGAGACGGCGTACCGGTCCCACTTGGCCGCGTCGTCATAGACAAAGGTGGAGATCGGAAGAATGGCAATAATCACCGTCACCATGGAGGTAACAATGCTGATGGGAAAAATCCCGGCGATTGCCATTCCCAAATAGAGCGCGAAAAATATCAGATAGGTTTTCAGGGTCTTGCGCATCATTAAGAAATCCTTTAAAACCAGGCCGGTCATTGGGCCTCCCCCTTTCCAACAAAGAGCATAATATCCTCCAGCGAAACCCGGTCCACGGTCAGGCCGGGGTATTTTTTCGCAAAGCTTTTCCGGTCCGGCACCAGCAGCTCATTCCCAAAGGTCCCCCGCCGGAGCCGCACGTAGTCCTCCCGGTTAATCTGGGTCAAATCCCCGGCGGTGCAGCCCACCCGGCCGTATTCCTCCAGAATAGCGTCCTTGCTGTCGGACAGGACCACCTGGCCCTGGTGGAGATAGGTGATGTAGTCTGCCACTTTTTCCAGGTCGCCGGTGATGTGGCTGGACAGCAAAATGGCGTGGTCCTCGTCGCAGATGAAGCCCAGAAATTCGTCCAAAATTTCGTCCCGGACCACCGGGTCCAGGCCGGCGGTGGCCTCATCCAGAATCAGCAGCCGGGGATGGTGGGCCAGGGCCGCCGCCAGGGACAGCTTCATCTTCATCCCCCGGGAATATTCCTTCACCAGCTTCTTTTCCGGCAGGTTGAATTTTTCCAGATAGCTCCGGAACAGGGGGGAATCCCAATTCTGATAAACGGGGGCCAGAATTTTGTCAATCTCCCGGGCCTTCAGGGCGTCGTGAAAAAAGCAGTCGTCCAGCACCATGCCCACGTCCTTTTTCGCCGCCTGCTCCTGCTGCGGGATAGGGTAGCCCAGCAGGGAGACCTCTCCCTTGTCAAAGTGAATCAGGTTCAGCAGGGATTTCAGAGTGGTGGTCTTGCCCGCTCCGTTCTCCCCGATCAGCCCCATGATGGACCCGCCGGGCACCTGAAAGCTGATATTTTTCAGCTCGAAATCCGGATAGGATTTGCAGAGCCCCTTGACTTCCACAATATTTTTCATATGTTACACCCCTTGATACAGATTGGCCAGCATTTCCTGGAGCTGCTCCAGGCTCAAAGCCCCCTTGCGGCCCTCGTCGATGGCCTCCAGCAGCTTTTCCTCCACCCGCCGCAGCTGGTTTTCCCGCAGCAGCTCCTTGTTCTGGGCCGCTACGAAGCAGCCCTTTCCCGGTACGTTTTCCAAAAAACCGTCTCGTTCCAGCTCCTCATACGCACGCTTGGTGGTAATCACCGAAATGCGCAGTTCCCGGGCCAGCAGCCGCATGGAGGGCAGGGCGTCCCCCGCCTCCAGCGCCCCGGAGAGAATCTGCTCCTTCACCTGGGCAGCGATCTGCTCGTAAATGGGCTTTCCGCTGGAATTGCTCAATATAATATCCATATCCCATCCCTTTCAGACGTCCTACTGTTATTCTGGATTTACTGTATATATACTATATGCACAGTATAACAGATTTTCTCCCTTTGTCAAGAGGCAATTAAAATTTTTGGGGCGGCCATAGGCCGCCCCATTCAGATGAAGCGCTTCGCGATACGGAAAATGCTCTGGAGGACCATAATGGCGCGGTGTTGTTCTCAAAGGGCCAGATCATACTGCAAAAATCTTCTTCAGTCCACCGCCTTGATCCGCTCTACCAAAGAAAGTCTTCTGGTATAGCGCACCGCGCAGACCGAGAACGTCCCCTGGACCAGCAGCAGCGCGGCCCCGAACAGCAGCGCCTGGAGCGTCGGGAAACGGTAGGTGAGGGTCCCGAACATACCGATTTGATCGAATACCCTGCACACAGCCATGCTGCACACCGTCCCCAGGGTCAGGGTGACCAGCAGCGTGATTCCCACATAGTACAGGCACTCAAAGGACAGCATTTGGGACAGCTGCCGGCCGCTCATGCCCACGGACTGGAACACGCCGAACTCCTGCTGGCGGGTGAGCAGATTGGTGATCAGGGTGTTGGCAAGGTTAATCAGGGAAAACACAAAGATAAAGACTAAAATGACGTAATCCCGGGCCAGTTCTCCCCGCAGGCCCCGCTCCAGCTCGGCGGACAGGTCCTCCAGTCCGGAGATCGTCACCCGCTGGTCGGACACGGCGCCGAACACCGCCCGCCGCAGTTGATCGCTGTCCTGCTCCGTGTGGAGGTTGACATAGCCCGTAAAATCCGAAATTTCCGGATAGAGAACCGACAGTTCTTCTTCGGGCAGAATGAAGAAATGAGTCGAGCTGCCAATCTGGACATCCTGAACAATACCCATCACCGTATAGGTTTTTTCCTGCCCGTTGTAGCAGGAGAGGGTTACAGTATCCCCGACCTGATAGCCGGTCCGATAGATCTCTTTCAGCGCACCGCCGGCGGGGCAGACCAGGATGCCGTCTCCTTCCAGCAGCTGCCGGTAGTCCGCAGTTCCCTCCATAACCCCGCTGCCCCCGTACATTTCCGCCATATCCTCCTGGGAGATGCCCCTGACAATAAACGGCTCATGCTCGCTGTTGCCTGGGATGGCACTGATGGCGGGGATCTCCACGCAGGTCAGGCTGTAGTCCGTGACATATTCTACGCCGGGCAGGGCGGACAGTTCCTCCCGCAGAGTCCGGCCCAAGGGGTTCTCCTTCTGCATCTCCACAAATTCCCGGCCCGCGAAGTCCTCGTATTGCAGCAGATACTGGCTCCGGTCTCCAAATTGGGCCTGGGCCATTTCTTTCACGTCCACTGAATTTGCGTAGGCGGAGACGCACAGAAGCAGAATCCCGGTCAGGCTCAAGGAGAGGGCGGTGACAAACGCCTTTTTGCGGTTTCGGGAGAAATTCATCCAGGCCAGCCGGGGCATAGTCAGGGGACGGTGGAGCCGTTTGGAAACGCCCCGGCCCTGCTCCGGGGAATATGCGGTGGTCCGAACGGCCTCGATGGCGGAGATTTTCCCCGCCATTGCCATGGGTTTCCTGGTGGCAATCAAAACGGTACCATAGGTCAGAAGGGAGACCACCACCGCGGAGCGGATGTTGTCCCCCCAGGACCAGTAGCCGGGGACGGCGATCAGCGCAATAACAGCGGCGCAGACCAGCCCCAAGGGGATGGCGATGGCGGTCAGGAAGCGGCGCTCCCGTTTCACGACGCGCTTGAGCTGTCTGGGCGTGGTTCCCAGCACCTTCAAGCGGCCATATTCCCGCATTTTGCCCATGACGGAGATATAGAAGATGTTGTAAATCACAATGGCGCAGATAATGGCAATCAAAACCGCCAGCACGTAGACCTCCATCCCGTTTCCAAGGTAGAGGTCCACCATGCCGAAGTAGCTGGAGCTGTAAAAGGTGCGGTCCTCCGGGATTCCCATTTCCGCGAAGAACTGTTCAATGTCCGCCCGGAGCTGGGCCGGTTCCATACCCTGACTTCCGGCGAAGCGGAACCGCAGCTCATAGGGACTCTCCGGTTCCACGGCGGCCTCCGAAATCCAAACTGTGAAAATACGGCTGGTGGTCTCTGTTTCCAGAATGCCTGTGACAGTATAGGTCCTTTCACCATCGCCCAAGTCCAGGACAACGGTTTGACCGACCTCCTCCGGCAGGCCGAAGTGGCGAAAAAAGGCTCGCTCCACACACAGCTCCTTTTCTGCCTGGGGGTATGCCCCAGTAATCCTGCCGTAGCCCATCAGGTCAATCATCTCCGGGCTGACAAAGCTGACCTGCAAAACGCCGTCCTCGTGGCGGGCGGTCCCCGCTTCCACAGTACAGCCCCATTTCTCAAATTTTCCGGCGTCCGCCAGCCGGGTGACCTCCTCCCGGGTCAGCCCGCCGCACCCGGCCTGATACTGCCC
>CAJUPG010000007.1 GCA_910588455.1 uncultured Oscillospiraceae bacterium | reverse complement strand
TCAGGTGCCAGGAGATGGCCTCCCCTTCCCGGTCCGGGTCGGTGGCCAGATAGACCCTGCCGCTTTTTTTTGCGGCCTTTTTCAGTTCGCTGATGGTCTCCTCCTTCCCCTTGATGGGCTGATAGTTAGGGACGAAGCCGGCCTCTATGTCTACGCTGAGCTTGCTTTTCAGCAAATCCCGCACATGGCCCATAGAGGCCTTCACCTCATAGCCGGGCCCTAAATATTTTCCAATGGTTTTCGCCTTGGACGGCGACTCCACAATTACCAAATCTGTTTTTGCTGCCACGTTGGACACCCTCCAAAAATCTTTCAAAACTTAATCCGCCAGCTCTACCTGGCACACAAACCGGCGGCCCGGCCCCTCGCTCACCGTCCCCTGAATCTGGAGCATAGTAAGGGCGGTCTGCACCCGCCGGACGGGAATCTGGGTCTCCTCCACCAGCTCGTCGGCGGAGCGGCTGCCCGTCCGCAGGGCCAGCAGCACCGTCAGCTGGTCGTCGGTGAACAGCTTGGTCTGCTCCTCCCGGGAGATTCTGGGCTTCGGGGGCGCTTTTTCCTCCAAGCTTTCCTGGGAAACCGGCTGTTCCGGGGGAATAGGCGCCATACCGCCCACCCGTTCCTCCCGCTCGCCGGGGGACAGGGGCCTCTTTCCTGCCAGTTTGGCCGGGAAGCGGTCCCGGTATTCCACCAAAATGTCCTCGCCGCAGGTGACCGGGTGGGCTCCCTGGCGGATGAGCCAGTTGGTCCCGGTGCTCAGCTCCGAAAAAATGCTCCCCGGCACGGCGAACACATCCCGGTCCTGCTCCTGGGCGTGGTTGATGGTGAGCATCGTCCCACTGGAGCGCTTGCACTCCACCGCCAGCACCCCCAGGGAAAGCCCGCTGATGATCCGGTTCCGGACGGGGAAGTTCCGGCCGTTGACAGTGGTGCCCGGGGGATACTCGGAAATCAGCATCCCGGCCACGGCGATGTCCTCCTGAATGCTCCGGCTGGAGGCGGGATAGAACACATCCAGTCCGTTGGCCAGCACAGAAACCGCCCGGCCGCCGCCCTTCAGCGCCCCCTGGAGGGCCATGGAATCCACCCCCTGGGCCATGCCGGACACCACAAGCGCTCCGCCCCGGGCCAGCTCCAGGCCAATCCGGGAGGCCGCGCTCCTGCCGTAGGCTGTGCACTCCCGGGCCCCCACCACGCCGATGGCGGCTTCCTCGTCAAAGTCGAAGCGCTTTCCCTGAATATACAGCAGCATGGGCTTGTCGGGCAGCTGGTTCAGCCGCTCCGGATACTCCGCGTCCTGGCAGGTCATGAGGCGAATACCCAATCGGTCGCACTCCCCCAAAATGTCGTCTGCCCGGGCGGTTCCCTTGTCCAGCAGGGCTTTCAGCATCCGCTCGTTGAGCCCTTCAACCTGTTCAAAATCCCGCTCCGTCCCATAGAACGCCCGCTCCGGGGAGCCGAAATAGTCAACAATGCTCCGCACCGCCCCCGGCCACACGTATTCCCGGGTGGTAAGCCAGACCCAGTATTTCAAATTCGCCATACTTTTACCTCTTTCACGCCCGGCGGGCCAGCTCCCACAAAAGCACCGCGGCGGCGGCCGCAGCGTTCAGCGATTCGCACCGGGGCCGCATAGGGATTTTTACCAGGGCATCTCCGGCGGCCAGCACGGCCTGGGACAGTCCCTGTCCCTCGTTGCCGATGGCCAAGGCGCACCGGTCTGCGTCAATGCACCGCACATCTTGGGCCCCTTCCCCCAGGGCGGCGGCGTACAGAGGCAGCCCGGAGCGCTTCAGCAGAGGGGCCAGCTCCTCCGCCTCCAGCTCCCAGACCGGCAGACGGAAACAGGCCCCCATAGAGGCCCGCACCGTCTTGTGGCTCCAGGGATCGGCGCAGCGGTTCACCAGCAGCAGGCCGTCCGCCTCCAGGGCGTCGGCGGTACGCCAGATGGTCCCCACGTTGCCCGGGTCCTGCAAGCCGTCCAGCACCAGCCAGCGCCGGCCAGACAATCGTTCCGGAGGCCGGAGCGCCGGAATTTTCCCGGTGAACAACACCCCCTGGGGACTCTTCATGGGGGAGAGGGACTGCATCACATCCTCAGGCACCTGAATCTGGCGCACTCCCTCCGGAATGGGGGGAAGCTTGGCCCGCTGGGTGTATACCACGGCGGTCAGCGCCGCCCCCCAGCGTACCGCCTCCTCCAGCAGCTTTTCGCCGTCTCCGGCAAATTCCCCCGCCTCCCGGCGGGCGGCCCGGTGGGAGAGCAGCCGGCGTATATGCGTGATCAGGGGATTTTTTCGACTTGTAACAATTTCCGGCAAACCCATTCCCTCCCCTGCGCTGAATTCTTCCTTATAATAAAGGTATCCTCCGGCGTTGTCAAGGTTAAAAAGTTCAGTCGTCTTTTTTGCCCGGCTTTCCGCCCTCATCACAGCCTCTCTTTACAGAGAAAGCACTTTTGTTGCCACAGTCTCCTGAAACACCCGGTCATGCTCCACAAAAATCATCGCAGGGGCAAACCGGCACAGCAGCTGCTCCACCTGCATCCGGGAATAGATGTCGATAAAGTTGAGCGGTTCGTCCCACACATACACATGGGCCCGCTCGCACAGGCTTCTGGCCAGCAGCACCTTTTTCCTTTGGCCGCTGGAGAGGTCCTCCAGATTTTTTTCAAACTGCACCCGCTCAAAATCCATCTTTCGCAAAATCGTTTTAAACAGACTCTCGTCCAGGTTATGCTCCGCCGCGAAGTCCGCAAGGCTTCCCCGCAGATGTCCGGTGTTCTGGGGCACGTAGGAGATCACCAGCCCGGAGGCGGTAGTCACCTCCCCGGTGTGGGGAACGGGCTGTCCCAGCAGCAGCTTTAGAAGGCTGCTCTTTCCGCTGCCGTTTTTCCCCTCTAAAACCACCCGCTCTCCCCGCCGCAGGGTGAAGGAGACCGGTCCGCAGACAGTCCGCTCTCCATAGCGGACCACAACGTCTGAAAAAGTAACGAACCGGTCCCGGTGGTCGGACAGCGGAAACAGCTTCAGCTCCTCCGCCGTCTCCACGTTCTTCAGAAGCCCGGCCTTCTCCTCTGCGGCCTGCTCCCGTCTCGCCTCCACCGCCTTGGACCGCTTCATCATTTTTGCGGCCTTATGCCCAATAAAGCCCCGGTCATAGGCCCCCGTTCCAATTTTGGACGCCTCCGTCCGGGCAGACCAGGACGCGGCCCGCCGGGCGGCCTGCTGAAGCCGCTTCACCTCACCCTGCAAGCGGTCGTGCCGGGCCTGCTCAAACTCCTGCTGCCGGGTAAAATTCTCCATCCAGGAGGAAAAATTTCCGCTTTGCACCTCAATGTTGGTCCGGTTGAAGGACAGGATATGGTCCACACAGCCGTCCAGAAAATGCCGGTCATGGGACACCAGAACAAACCCCTTTTTCCGCCGCAGATACTGGGAGACCAGCTCCCGCGCCGCCCGGTCCAGATGGTTCGTCGGCTCGTCAATCAGCAGGAAACGCCCCTGGTTTAAAAACAGTGCCGCCAGCAGCACTTTGGTCTGCTCTCCATTGGAAAGGGTCTGAAAGGGCCTCCAAAGCACGTCCGGGTCCACCTCCAGGCAGGAAAACTCCCGCAGCAGCTCCCACTCCTCCGCCTGGGGGCACACCTCCTGCAAAACCTCCTGGGTCCACTGGGCGGGGTCGTTTACCGGGTAGGGGAAATAGTCGAAGGAAACCGAGGACACAATAGTCCCGCTGTATTCATATTTTTTCTGCAAGAGCTTTAAAAATGTCGTTTTTCCCCGGCCATTCCGGCCAATCAGGCCCAGCTTCCAATCGGTGTCAATCTGAAAGTTGATCTGTTCAAAGACCGGATCATAGCTTCCCGGATAGGAAAAGGTCAGGTTTTCGATTTTAATCATAGACATGGCAAAGCCTCCCGTCATACAAAATAAGAGCCGCAAGAAAGTTACTTCTTGCGGCTCATCACAGTACAACGGCACTGCCCCGAAACGGTGCAGCGAACGAAAAACAATGTGTGAACAGACGTATAACCTTCTTGCAGTGGGCGCACTATCCCCCTTGGAAATAGATTTGCCCTTTTTATAATTACTTGCAAGAAGTATTACGCATCTTTTCACCCCTGTTCCTAATTATCGCAGGTTAGTATAACAGATTTTTTTCCGAAATGCAAGGGAAATTTTTTCAGCTGTACAGCCAGTCCGCCCCCGCCGCCACTTCATCGGCAGCCGTCTGGAAGGCCTCGCTCAGTTTACTGGCATAGATGTGCTCCACGCTCTCCTGATCCGTCACCAGGACGATTTTATCATACCGCTCTACCAAAATCATTAAATTGCTGTGGAGTGTTACTGTAGTTACGTCGTATTCCAGTGTCCGAAAGCCCCACCGGATAGACCATTCATAAAATGTACGCGCATAGGCACGGGATACATTTTGCAGGGCATATGCGTCCCCGTAGAAGCAGTAGTTTTCCCGGATCAGCTTCGCCACAGAATAGATCTCTTCTCCCTTTGACTCCGGGTCCTCCGGGTCTCCCAGGTACACATCTTCCCGCAGGTCCTTGACGCCCCGAAGCTCCCATGCGGTTTTCATGCTTTTTTCCAGATCGCTGGCCTCGTAGATCTTTCGATTTGCTTCTGGTGTACGCTCATTCTCCTGGAATCTGGGAGGCAGTTGGTGCTGCCACTGGTCCCGGATCAGATTCCGTACCGCCTCGTCCACCATATCCTGAGAATCCCAATCCGTAATCAGATAAGGACCTGACAGCAGATAAATCAACTGGTAATCCTCACTTGATACAGCTTCGGGCACTTCTCTGTCCAACTCAAGCTCCTCCGGCTTGAGCAGCTCGCTCTCTTCCTGGGGCGGCTCCTTTTTCGTGTCCGGTTCAGAGGTTTTGGGCACTTTTTCTGTCTTTTGCGGAGGGGGCTGGATTTCTGTATCCGCTTCCGGTTCCGGCTGGCTCACATCCGGTGCGGGACCTTCTGTCTGTTCCTGGGAAGATCCAGCATTTTCCGGAGAGGGTGTCCACACCCAATGCCAAGCAGCCGCAATACCGCGCAGCACAGTTGGAAAATAGCCCTGATGTACCGCATATGCAGGAGCCGCAATAAAAAATGTAAACGCAAGAATCATCCCCACTAATGTATTTTGGAAGAAATTGCGTTTCACTATTTTGCTTGCATGTGTCCAGAAATCCATGTTTTTGGGGCGATGAAATCCTTTTTTCTCCGCTGGGTCCGTCAGGTAGTCCAGAATTGCGACAAGAACCGCCACACCTCCGCTCACGATTGATCCGGCCACTTTAGGAATAGCCGGCCAAAGCTCTATACCAAATCGGAAATGAATAAATTCTAAAACCATCCACCAAATTAAACAAACAATTCCGTACTTAACCCAGCCTTTGTGTCTTTTGCAAAACGCCCGGAATTTGGACTCAGGAGGGGGCTTATCGCCGGCCTTCCTCGCACCCTTCGCCATCTCCCCCTCCCCCCTCTCTTTTTAAAGGTTTCAGACGACTTTAGATGTTACATAATTCGTTTACTTTTTTATTATTATAGACGGAACGCCTGCACAAATCAAGGGCCGCAGCCCTTTTTGCATCAATACTGTCAAAATAGAAAATTCATTAGTTACCATAATATTTATTTGGGTGGATTTGACACAAACGCGCGTTCCACCCCTTGAAAATAGTACATTTTCTATAAAAAAGGCAGAAAATTTCTTCCCGAAATTTTCTGCCTGGAATGAAAAAACCGCATGAATGGCTGCTACTTCACCTGATAATATACCCCGGAAAAAGCCGGCAGGCGCAGGGCAAATTCTCCCTGATCCGCCTGGATTTGATCCTGCGCCCCCGGTTCGCTGCCCAGCAGCAGCTCCAGCCGCCCCGCCCCGGGAATTTTGAGCATATACTCCCTGCCCTGGCCGGAGAAATTGAATACCGCAGCGATGTTCTCCCCGCCGCCGCTGCGCTGGATGGCATAGACGCACAGCCCCTCCTGATGGCAGTCCAGCCACTGAAATCCGTCCGGGCGGTAGTCCCCCTCCCAAAAGGCCGGATGGGCCAGGTAGAGCTGATTGAGGGCCTTCATGAAGCGCTGGAAATCCTGATGGGCCGGGTAGCACAGCAGCCCCCAGTCCTGTTCCCGCTTTTCGTCCCACTCCCGGAAGTGCCCCATCTCGTTGCCCATAAAGTTGAGCTTTTTTCCCGGATGGGCGTACATATACATATAAAAAGCCCGGGCCTGGGGAAACTTGTCCTCATATTGTCCATTCATCTGCTGCAAAATGGTGGCCTTGCCATGGACTACCTCATCATGGGACAGGGGCAGCAGGTGCCGGTGGTTGTAGAAGTAGGACATGGCGAAGGTAAGCTTGTGGTAATCCCGGCTGCGGTACTCCGGGGCGCTGCGGAAGTAATCCAGAGTGTCGTGCATCCAGCCCAGGTCCCACTTGTAGTCAAAGCCCAGCCCCCCTTCCCAGACCGGTTTGGTCACATTGGGGAAGGTGGTGGAGTCCTCCGCCGCCAAAATAGCGGTGGGGTGGCGCTCCTTCAGCCCCTTGTTCATATTGCGCAAAAAGTCTACCCCATTGCCGTTGACTCCCCGGGCCGGTTCCCCCTGCCAGTAGATGGCCCGGCTCACCGCGTCCATCCGCAGGCCGTCCATATGGTACTCCTCCAGCCAGTAGTTGGCAGCAGACTGGAGGAAGCTCCGGACCTCCCCCCGGGAGTGCATGAAATTCAGGCTCCCCCACTCGCTCTCCCCCACCGCGCTGCTGGGGTACTCATAGAGAGGCGTTCCGTCGTACCGGGCCAGGGCGTAGCCGTCCACCGCGAAGTGCACCGGCACAAAATCCATAATCACCCCGATGTCCTCCCGATGGCAGGCGTCCACAAAGGCTTTGAGCTGATTGGCTGTGCCGTACCGGGATGTGGGGCTGAAAAAGCCGGTGGTCTGATAGCCCCAGGACTCGTCGCAGGGGTACTCCGCCAGGGGCATCAGCTCCAGGTAGTTGTAGCCCTGGTCCTTGGCGTAGGAAATCAGCCGGCCGGCCATTTCCTCGTAATTATACCAGGAGTCCGCCGCATCGGAGGGCTTTTGAAAAGATCCAAAGTGGACCTCAAAGATATTCAGCGGCCTCTGGTGGCAGTCGCTCCGCCGTCCCATCCAGCTCCCGTCCCGGAAATCATAGGACAAATCCCGCAGAATGGACGCGCTGTTGGGCCGCAGCTCCATACCGAAGCCGTAGGGGTCGCAGTGGTCCACAGCGCCGCCGTCCCGCTGGTAAATCCGATATTTATACATCATCCCCGGCCGGGCCCCGGCTGCATACCCCTCCCAGAAGTTCCCGTCGTGAACCTTGTGCATGGGGATCTCCTGCCATTGGCTGAACTCCCCAATCACCGCGATGTGAGAGGCGCTGGGGGCAAAGGTCCGGAATACAAAGCCCTCCCCCGCCCGGTGGGCCCCCAAATATTGGTAAGCGTCAAAAATCTGACCGGTGTAAAAGCCGTAAAAATCCATTTGCAAATCCCTCCTGTTTCTGGTAAAATCAGCGTAGCGGACTTGTCCGCATTTGTCCACCGACAAAATCCGCCGGAGGTTGGAAAACCAACTCCCGGCGGAAATCGTTTGTTTTCTGGGGGAACTCGCCATGGATCTGCGGGTGGAAAAAACGGAAAAGGCCATCCGAAACGCGTTTTTAGAGCTGCGCGCCAAACGGCCGCTGGAAAAAATCTCCGTAAAAGAGTTATGTCAGCTTGCCTGCATCAATAAGTCCACCTTTTACGCCCACTACCGGGATGTATACGACCTGTCAGACTGTCTGGAGGGAGAAACCGTCGCCTCTATCCTGGACAGTCTCCCCAGGGAGCGGGAATACTCCGTCCAGAGCGTGGAGCAGTTCACCCGGGACCTGTGCCTGGCCTTTGCAGCCCACATTTCCTTGATTAACATTCTTTTTTCCGGAAAAGAACAAAATCGGCTCTCGGTTTATCTGGAGCACAGCCTGAAAACCGTTATTTTTGAAAAATATCCGGCCTTTGCAGCGGATGTGGAGAAAAATATTCTTCTATCCTACTGTATTCAAGGGGCCTATCACGCCTACGTGAACAACCCAAACGCCGACACGGCCACCCTGGTAGACGTTATTGGAACCATCTCCCGAACCCTGGGGCCGCTGTGGAGGGTTTAACAAGGTCTACGCCGCCTGAAGCAGCTCTAAATCCACCTCCGCATAGGAGGCCAGCACCCCGGCGATCTCCTCCACGCAGTCGGAGTCAAAGGGGTCGCTCAATCCGCACTGCTTCAGCGGCTCCCGGTACTGGGCGTTATTGGTGAATTGGGTAATCTGGTCGTACACCGACAGCGCCCGTTCCCGGTCCCCCTGGGCGATTTCCCAAAGCTCCAGGGCGGAAATGGCAGAGGTGGCGTAGCTGATGTAGTAGAAGGGCGTTTCAAAGTGGTGGGGAATCTCCACCCATTCGTAGTACATCTCATACATACCAAACTGTGCGTCCAGGGCAGCGTGGGCCTCGTTCATCTCCTCCAGGGCAGCGTCCGGGTGGTTGAATACCCACTGCTGGAAGTGGTCCTCAGCGCAGCCGCTGAGCACGGAGTAGAGCAGATCCATCAGATTGCTCAACCGCATCAGGTCCGCATCCTCCCCGTAGAGCTGCTCATAGGCCTCGTGCATCAGCAGCTCCAGCCCCTGGGAGTGCACCTCGGCAATGTCCAGGTTGTTGCCGTCGTTCCAGCGGGCGGGCTGGCTGAGATAAAAGTTGTAGTAGTGCCCGAACTCGTGGAAGATTGTAGAGGGGTCCTGATAGACGGCGGTGTTAATGAACAGGAAGGGGGAGCCCGCTCCGCTGATGGAGGTCGTAAAGGCCATCTGCCCTTTCTTCTCGCCGCCTCCGAAATCGTACAGCTGGCGCTCCTCCATGAAATCCAGGGCCTCCAGCATTTTTTCCGGGAAACCGTTGGGGAGGGTGCTGCGCAGCGCGGGAATTCCGTCCTCCCAGGTGGCCTCCAGCTCCTCCTCAGCGCCCAAAATCCGCAGCATATACCGCTCTTGCAGCGCCTGGTAGAGAGGAACCAGATGCTCCTGTACCGCCTGGGAAAAATCGGCGGCCTCCTCCGGCGTGAAATCCCGGAACAGAGACTGGTAGGCGTAGTCGGCGTACCGGGAGAAGCCCAGCGTCTGGGCGATCTGCACCCGCAGCCGGACCAGCTGCACATAGATCTCCCCCAGCTCCCGGTTGCGCTGTTTGGAGATTTCCGTATAGCGGGTTATGTACTCTTTGAGGGTAATCTCCCCCTCCATGTAGTCCTCATTGAGCTGCTCCCGGCCGTCCTCCTGAATGGAGAGCTTGTTGTACTGGCTGACAAGCTGCTGCTCCTGGACCGTAAGGGCCTCAATCTCCGGGGCGTTCAGCTGGGCGTTGATTTGATACCGGGCCACAAACTCCTCTCCCCAGGCTTCCCGTGCTGCGGAGGCACAGGGGGAGTCCAAAATACGCCCCGTCAACGCCAGCATCCGGTTGTCCAAGGCAGTATACTGCTCATCCAGCCACGCCACTTCGTCCTCATAGTAGCTGTCGCTCAGGTCCAAGTAGTTGTGAATGGTGGCCAGGGAATAGCTGTCGTCAAACTCCAGCAGCCGGTCCATAAGCTGCTCGTAGAGCTCCAGCACGGTTTCGTCTCCGGCGTCCGCCCGCTCCATCGCGCTGTCCAGAAGGGTATGAATCCCGTCCACGTCCGGACGGGCGTACTTCATCTGCCCAAAAGAGCCTTCCGCCTGCGGCTGTTTCGGCGCGCAGGCGGTAAGGATAAGGCATAGAATCACACAAAACGCAAAAAAGCGCCGTTGGATTCGTCTCACAGATTTTCCTCCAAAATACTGGTAAACGCGGCAGGGGGCAGCAGGCCCACCTGGCGCTTGATCTCTTCGCCGTTTTTAAAGAAAATCACCGTCGGGATGGACATCACGCCGTAGCGCATCGCCAGCTCCTGCTCCTCGTCCACGTTGACCTTGCCCACAACGGCCTTGCCCTCGTAGTCCTGGGCCAGCTGGTCAATGACGGGACCCAGCATCTTGCAGGGGCCGCACCACTCCGCCCAGAAGTCCACCAGCATCAAGTCGCCCTTCTCCCGGGCCTCGTCAAAGCTTGCCTTGTTAAAATGCTCCAATGCCATGTTTATTTCGTCCTTTCTGCATCACTCTGTTTGATATATTCTGCCGCCGAAAGTCCGGCGATCAGACCTTCTCCCACCGCTTTGGAAATTTGCAGGGGGGCTCCCGTGCAGTCTCCCGCGGCAAAAAGACCAGGTAAATTGGTGGCCATCCGCCGGTCCACCAGAATTGCCCCCTTCTCGGTCTCCAGACCGGGGAACAAATCCGTGGGGGCCACGGCGCTGCGCAGGATAAACACGCCCTCGCAGGGAAGGATCTCTCCGCCGCTCTGGACAGCGGTGACGGTCTGCTCCCCCTTAATTTCCAGCCGGTCGGACTTTTTGGGGGAGAGATAGGTCACCTGACAGCCCAGGGAGCGCAGATACTCCGCCTCGGCGGGGGCGTCGGCAGACAGCCCCACCACCACGATGGACTTGTTCCGGTAAAGCATCCCGTCGCAGGTGGCGCAGTAGCTCACCCCCCGGCCCAGGTACTGCTCCTCCCCGGGATACTTGGCGGTACGCACCACCCCGGGAGCCAGAATCAGGGCCGCGCCCTCGCAGACCTGACTGCCTACGGTGAGATGCCAGCCCTCCCAGTTCAGGGCGGACACCACCCGTCCGGTGACAAATTCCACCCCAAGCTCCTGGGCGTGCCGGTAAAATTCCTCCAGCATCTCCACGCCGGTCCGGCCGGGCATTCCCAGGTAGTTGTCTACCCGCTCGGCCCGGGCCAGGGGACTGTCCTGCCAGCGGTTGCCAATGACCAGAACGGATTGGCTGCGGACCCGGGCGGTCACCGCAGCGGACAGCCCCGCCGGACCTCCGCCCAGGACCAGTATGTCATAGCGCATGGAAACGGCCTCCTTCGCATCTATGTGGAAAAGGTTCTCCTCTATTATACCCTATTTTCCCAACTTGACAAGAGGGAGTGTGGCAGGAAGTCCGTTTTCCGGTCTCAAATTCAAGGCATTGTCCTTTTGACTTGTATTTTGCCGGATTTTATGTTATGGTGTCATCAGGCGCTGCAAAAGCGGCAGGCGGTTCGTCACATACCCCGAAAGGGGGTGATATTTTGCCGATTACATTGACGTTTCACATCCTTCGCTGGACTGTGACAATTCATGTAAAAAGCAAGGACCGCCACCCCGGCAGGTGACGGTTCCTTTTTGAACTAGATAACCTTATGGGCTAACCGCTTGCCGCAGCGCCTTTTCATGCTCATTATAGGCTGTAAACAATGCTCTGTCAATGCCTTCATTTCAAATTCTTCAAAAACCTCTTGACTTTTTGAGGCCGCAATAATATAATCATTTTGCGGACGCAGAAAGTGAGGTGAAGATGTGCCGCCCAAAACTGGAAGACCGCCAATCGAAAATCCCAGAAATGCAAGTATTCACATAAGAGTAACTCAAAATGAAAAGGAAGAAATTATGGAACATTGCAAAAAATCAAAGAAAACCTGTTTGGATTTGATAAAATTGGGAATTGAAGCGGATCAAAAATAAGAGTTCCGGCGACCATAGCAAGTCACCACCGGAACTCTGACACCAAACCCGGAGGCTTGATAAATCTATTCTATCAAACCTCCCCGGGAAAATCAAGGAGGTTTGATAGAACTGTTGAATCGGAAGTCTTGGGAAAAATCCTATGCCATTTAATTTTCACGTAAATATCTTGACTTTTGCTTTAACATATATTGTATTATTGTATAAGCAAAAGTGAGGTGATGATTATGTCCCCGCGGACGGGGCGGCCTATTATTGGAGAGAGTCGTAAAGACGCACAAATCGGATTCCGGGTAACACAAGAGACCGTGGATCAGTTTGAAGAATGCAAAAAAATTTCTGGAAAATCAAAGGTCGATTTGTTTGAGGAAATGGTTGACGATCTCCATAAAAAGCTGACCCGCAAAGAATAACAGGGTTTCGCCCTCCCACCACGAGACAAACGAAACCCTGGACACCAAACCCGGAGGCTTGATAAATCCATTCTATCAAACCTCCCGGGGAAAATCAAGGAGGTTTTTATGGAATTGTTAAATCGACTTTTTTACGCCGTAAGTCTGGACAACGATCTGCTGGAGCCCGGCATGGACCTGCGCGAGCTGCATCGCAGCGTTGAAGAGGCCCGGCGCTCCCAGGCTCATATGCAAGAAATCCTGCGCTGTACCGGTCTTTCCGAAGAGCAGGCCCTTCCCATCTGGAATATATGGTCCTCCTCCTGCCGGAACTATGAGCACCAGGGCTTTCTCAACGGCTTCCATTTGGGTATGACCCTCTCCCGGGAGCTGCTGGCAATGGACGGCCCGGAGGATTTGTAAAATTACCGCCCCGCCGGCCGGAAAAAGACTGGAATTGTTTTCCCGGTTGTGCTAATATAGTAGCAGTGTCCATTTTTCAGTCTTGCCATTGGGAGGTACTCTGTTTTGACGTATTTACTCTCCGCCATCCTGGGCTTTGTCCAGGGCGTGGCCGAATTTCTGCCCATCTCCAGCTCCGGCCATCTGACCCTCTTCCAGCATTTCTTCGGCCTTCAGGAGCCGGACACTTTATTAAATATCCTCCTCCACTTCGCCACCCTTCTGGCCGTGTGCGTGGTCTACTGGCGGGACATCTGGGAAATGATCGTGGAATTTTTCCGCTTTTTCGGCGATTTATTCTCCCGTACCCCCCAGGCGGGCAGCCCTCCCCCCGCCCGGCGGCTGGTGCTGCTGCTGATCATCGGTACCCTGCCCCTGTTTGCGGTGATGCTCATTAAGGACCAGGTGGAGGCCCTGGGCAGCAGCCCCATTTTCGTTAGCTGCGCCCTTCTGGTGACCGGCTGTATCCTGTTTTTCTCCGACCGGCTCCCCCGGGGCCGGAAAACCGAGCGCAGCGCCACCTTAGTCGATGTGCTCCTTGTGGGCGTGGCCCAGGGCTTCGCCACCATCCCCGGCATCTCCCGGTCCGGCTCCACCATCTGCGCCGGGATGGCCCTGGGCTTCCAGCGGCAGTTTGCCGTGCGCTTCTCCTTCCTGCTCTCCCTCCCCGCCGTGCTGGGGGCCACCTTGCTGGAGGTCCTGGACGTACTGAAGGAGGAGGGGGGCATAAACCCGGAGCTGCTGCCCATCTATTTCACGGGCATGGTAATTGCCGCCGTGGTGGGCTATTTCTCCATCCATCTGGTCAAGCTGCTCTCGGACAAGGGCAAATTCGGCCTGTTCGCCTACTACTGCTGGGCGGCGGGGGCGCTGTCCCTGCTGGGCGCCGCCCTGGACTTCCAGTTCATCCCCACTACTTGATCCCCGGAAAGGAACGAAAGAGACATGGCAACAAAATCCACCGGCGGCAAGCGTTCCGCCTCCAAATCTACCTCCCGGAGTTCCTCCAGCTCCCGAAGCCGCAAAAAAACCGCCCCCCAGTCCCCTCCCATCCGGCGGGAAGCGGGGGCGGCGGTCTGCCTGATGCTGGCGGTCTTTTCGGTTCTGGGTTTCTTCCCCAGTGAGGCCATTTTTATCCACTTCTTCAGCAACCTGCTCAAAGGTCTGCTGGGCTTTGGCTTCTGGCTGTCCGTGCCCGCCCTGCTGCTGGCCAGCTACATCCTGTTTTTCCACCGGGGGCGGCCCATTCTGGCCCGGACCGTCTGCGCCCTGACCCTCCCCCTGGTTTTCTCCTGCATCATGCACAGCCTGGTCATCCTGGAGCCCCTGCCATGGGACGGGGAACTGCTCAAAACCCTCTGGGCCACCGGTCTGGACGTGAGCACCGGCGGCGTGATCGGCGGCCTGCTGGCCCAGTGCGGCGTGAAAATTTTCAGCCAGATTGGCGCGGCCATCCTGTTCGTGTTTGCCTTCCTGCTCATGGGCCTGGGGGCGTTTAACCTGACTCTGGTGGATGTGGCGGACTGGATTTTCAACCGCCCGGAGTATGAGTACATCCCAGAGGAAGAAGCTCCCGCCCCCCGGCGGGCTCCCAAAGCGCCCAAAACCCAAAAATCCCGTCCCGCCGCAGCCCAGCCGGCCCCGCCCCCCCGCCGCAGCCCCTCCGCCATCGACATCCCTGTGGACGACGGTCCTCTGGTGCCCCGGGAGGAGCCTGCCTCCCCCCCGCCGGAGCCCCCCAAAAAGCTCTTTGACCAAACGCCCCGGGTGCCCGCTCCGGACGAGGTGCTCACCATACCAAAGCCGGAGCCCGTCCCTCCGCCGGAACCGGAACCTGCGCCTCAGCCGGAGCCGGCAGTCACCCTTCCAGAGCCGGAGCTTCTTCCGGAACCGGAACCTGCGCCGGAGCCCCCCCCTGTCCCCGAGATCATCCGGGAACCGGCGGTGCCAAAAAAGATCTCCCCCAAGGAGGAGGCCGCCCAGGCCGCCGAGGAGGTGGCCCGGGACATCGCCCAGAGCCTGGAGCAGAAGGACGAGGACGCCCCCTACCCCTATCCTCCCCTGTCCCTGCTGAAGCCCGGCGGCGGCGACTTCGGCGGCGAAGCCCTGGCGGAGCTCAACGCCAACCGCCAGCGGCTCACCAACACCATCCAGTCCTTCGGCATCAACTCCAGCATCGTCAACGTGGTCCGGGGCCCCTCCGTCACCCGGTATGAGCTGGAGATGGACCAGGGGGTCCGTCTGAACAAGCTTACCAACCTGGCCGACGATATCGCCCTGGCCCTGGGGGCCTCCGGCGTACGCATCGCCCCCATTCCCGACAAAATTTCCATGGTGGGCATCGAAGTCCCCAACAAGCTGGTCTCCCCGGTGAGCATTCACTCGGTTATCAGCTCGGATCTGTTCCAGAACAGCGAATCCCAGGTTTCCTTCGCCGTGGGCAAGGACATCAGCGGCCAGGCCATCGTGGGGGACATTGCCAAGCTGCCCCACCTTCTGGTGGCCGGCACCACCGGCTCCGGCAAATCCGTGTGTACCAACTCCCTGATTATCTCCCTGCTGTATAAATCCAGCCCCCGGGATGTGCGCCTTATCATGGTGGACCCCAAAATGGTGGAGCTGAGCAACTACGACGGCATCCCCCACCTGCTGATCCCCGTGGTCACCGACCCGAAAAAGGCCGCCGGGGCCCTCCAGTGGGCGGTGACGGAAATGATGCGCCGCTATCGGACCTTCGCCGACCAGAGGGTCCGCAAGCTGTCGGAGTACAACGCTCTGGTCGCCCGCACCGGCGAAGCGGAGCATATGCCCAGCATCGTGGTGGTCATTGACGAGCTGGCCGACCTGATGCTGGTGGCGGCCAAGGAGGTGGAGGAATCCATCTGCCGGGTGGCCCAGATGGGCCGCGCCGCCGGAATGCACCTGGTCATCGCCACCCAGCGGCCCTCTGCCGACGTGATTACCGGCCTGATGAAGGCCAACATCCCCAGCCGTATCGCCTTCGCTGTGGCCTCCGCCATGGAGTCCCGGATTATTCTGGACACCCAGGGGGCGGAAAAGCTGGTGGGCCGGGGGGATATGCTCTATAACCCCTTGGGCGCCAACAAGCCCACCCGGGTCCAGGGCTGCTTCATCTCCGACGCAGAGGTGGCGGCGGTAGTGGACTATGTGAAGCAAAACAGCGGCACCGCCCAATACTCCGACGACATCATCCAGGAGATTGAGCAGCACGCCGCTGAAAAGGAACGGGGTTCCAAGGGCGCCGGCGGCAGCGCGCCGGAGGAGGTCCATGAGTACGACGAGCTGCTGGACGCCGCTATCGAGGTGGTGGTGGAGACGGGACAGGCATCTGCCTCCATGCTCCAGCGCCGGCTGAAGCTGGGCTATGCCCGGGCCGCCCGTCTGGTGGACCAGCTGGAGGAAAAGGGCATCGTGGGGCCCTTCGAGGGCAGCAAGCCCCGGCAGCTGCTCATCACCAAGGAACAGTGGCAGGAGATGAAGTTCCGCCAGGATATGACGGCAGAGCCCGCCCCGGCCCCCCTCCCCTCCTTCAGCCCGGAACCGGAGGAGCCCTCCTTTACCCTGGATATGGAGGAGGACGAATTTTAGGTCAAATAGTTGACCGCCAAAATCACCGCCCCCAAGATTACAAGCACCACGCCCGTGGCCCGGTTGAGCACAATGGGCTCCGCCTTGTTGGCAAACCGGGCCGCCACCTGCGCCCACAGCAGGGTGAACAGTACGCACAGGGCCAGAACGGTCCAGTCCGGCGGGCCGCCAATGAAAAAGTGGGAGGCCGCGCCGGTGAAGGCCGTAAAGGCCATGATGAACACACTGGTGCCCACGGCGGTTTTCAGCTCGTAGCCCAGCACCGACGTAAGGACCAGGAGCATCATCATGCCTCCGCCGGCCCCCACAAAACCGCAAATCATCCCCACCAGCGCGCCGCAGAGCACCGACTGTGCGGCGCGTTTTTTGGGAGAGGCAGAGGCCATGGCCTCCTTGGTGGTCATCACCGGGCGGACGATGAATTTAATGCCCAAAAACAGGGTCATGCAGGTGGAAAAGCGCCCCATGGTCTGATTGGGAAGCAAACTGGCCCCGTAGCTGCCCAGCATGGTGAATACCAGTACGCTGGCCATCATCAGCAGGCCGTTGCGCACATCCAGGTTTTTGTTTTTTCCATAGGTGTAGGCGGAGGCTGCGCTGGCCAGCACGTCGGAGGCCAGGGCGATGCCCACCGCCTGATAGGCAGGCAGATCCAAAAACGTTATCAGCATAGGCGAGATTACGGCGGCGGCGCTCATTCCGGCAAAGCCGGTGCCCAGTCCCGCCCCCATTCCGGCAAAAAAGCACACCAAAATCAGAAACAATCCAGACATATTAAAGCCCTCCCAAGCCTTTTCTCACATTTTCATGTATTTGGGAAAACAGCCTCTGGACCGTTTCCATCTCTGCGGGGGAAATCCCCTGGAGCAGCTGCCGGAAAAATTTGTCCTGGCAGGCCGCCCCCTCCCGGACCACCGGCAGCGCCTTGTCTGTCAGCTTCAGGCGGACCGTCCGGCGGTTGTCCGGGTCGGTCCGGCGCTCCAAAAGCCCCAGTCGGACCAGACCGTCCACCCCCTTGGACACGTTGGACTTTGCCAGCCCCCGGAGACTGCACACGCTCTGGGCTGTGTCGTGCTCCGGGTTGTTGTACAAAAAGAGCAGCACGTCGATTTGCAGCTTTGACAGGCCGCTGCCCTCCACCAGAGGGTCCAGCTGCCGCTCGTAGAGGTTTTTTGCGTCCTTGATCCCCAATAAAATCTGTTCGCTTCTATTCATTGTTCTCTCACCAACCGTTCTAAAAATAACTGTTTTGATTATAACAGTTCTATCTGTGTTTGTCAAGGAGGAATCTACTTATGCCGCCGGAGAAGCAGCGCTGGGCTGTCCGTATCTTTGTGGCCGTATTGGCTTTGGCCGCCCTGGCCAACGGCTTGGGCAACAGCATCCTTTCCAACTATTTTAACGAGGTGTTTCACATCGACTCCGTCCAGCGGGGATTGATCGAGGTCCCCCGGGAGAGCCCCGGCATTCTGTGCATGGTGCTGGTGGCCGCACTGGGGGGCCTGGGCAACCTCTGGATGTCCGTTGCGGCCCAGCTTCTGGTGCTGGCCGGCATGATCGTCATGGGCTGGTGCGGCCCCAGCTACGGCGTAATGCTGGTCTTTCTGTTCATCCACTCCCTGGGTATGCACCTGTTCATGCCCCTGAACGACGCCATTTCCATGGACTTGGCGGAGCACGGCAGGGAGGGCGCCACCCTGGGCCGGTTCAAGGGCGTGTACACCCTGTTCAGCATGGTGGCGGCGGTGCTGGTGTTTTTTGGCTTCCGCTCCGGATTTTTCAGCTTCCAGACCCAAACGATCATGCCCTTTGCCCTGGGGGCCGTCGCCACTGCCGGCGCGGTGGTCCTGCTGGCACTGATGGCCCTGTCCGTCAGGCAGACAGACGGAGTGAAAAACCACAAGCTCCTGTTCCGCCGGCAGTATTTGCCCTATTATATGGTCACCCTGGCCTACGGCTGTCAGAAGCGCATCAAAATCGTCTTTGCCCCCTGGGTCATCATCAACCTTCTGGGGATGGGGGCGGACACCGTAGCCCTGTTGACCATCGTGGTCCATCTGGCCGGCAGCGCCATCGCCCCCTGGATTGGCCGGATGCTGGACAAGCTGGGGGTGCGGAATATGCTGTGGCTGGAATCCGGCTACATCGCCGCCAGCTTCTGCATCATGGGCCTGCTGGCGGCCCAGCTCACCGGAGAGACCCGGGGACCCCTGGTGTGGTTTGTATTCGCCGCCTATATCCTGTGTGTGCTGTTTGAGCAGTTCAACATGGTCCATTCTTACATGATGCGCTCCATCGCACTGGACCCCAGTGAGGTCACCCGGACTCTCTCCGTGGGCCTGAGCGTGGACCATGTGATGGCCATTCTGGCCTCTCCCCTGCTGGGGCAGGTCTGGGACGCCTGGGGCGTTCAGTATGTGTTTTATATCGCCGCCGCTTCCGCGCTGTTTCAGCTTGCGGCGGCCTCTATGGTAAAGAAAGGAGCGTCCGCCCTATGACATTGCCCGATCACGTGGGTCTGAGTTCCGACGGAACCAAGGTGCGTATTTTAGACCAAAGCCTCCTGCCCGGCCGGGAGGTCTATCTGGAGCTGGACCAGCTGGACCAGCTGATCGAGGCCATCCGGAGCCTGCGGGTCCGGGGGGCCCCGGCCATCGGTATTTTCGCCGGATATGCCCTGTATGTGCTGGCCCGGCAGCTGGAAAAATCCGCCGTCCAGAAGGAGCTGCCCCGTCTGGGGGAGGCCCTGTCCAACGCCCGCCCCACCGCTGTCAATCTGTCCTGGGCGGTCCGTCGGATGCTCCAGGCCGCCCAGGGGCAGGAGGACCCGGTGGCTGTTCTGGGCCGTGAGTGCCGGGCCATCCATGAGGAGGACGCGGCTATGTGCCGGGCCATCGCTGAACACGGCCTCACCCTGGTCAAACCCGGCGACGGCATTTTGACCCACTGCAACGCCGGACAGCTCGCCACCTCCCAGTACGGAACTGCACTGGGCCCTGTTCTGCTGGGGCAGGAGCGGGGCATCCCTTTCCGGGTGTTCGCCGACGAAACCCGCCCTCTCCTTCAGGGCGCCCGGCTCACCGCCTGGGAGCTTCAGCGGGCAGGGGTGGATGTGACCTTAATCTGCGACAATATGGCTGGTATGGTGATGAAACAGGGCTTGGTCCAGGCCTGCTTTGTAGGCTGTGACCGGGTGGCCGCCAACGGGGACGCCGCCAATAAAATCGGCACCTCCGGGGTAGCGGTGCTGGCAAAGCACTACGGCATCCCGTTCTATGTGCTGGGGCCCTCCTCCACCATCGACCTGGACTGTCCCACCGGCGCGGACATCCCCATTGAGGAGCGCCCCGGGGAGGAAATCGGCTCCCTGTGGTATCGGGAGCCCATGGCCCCGGCGGGGGTGAAGTTTTATAACCCCGCCTTTGATGTGACTGAGCACGACTTGATTACCGGCATCGTCACCGAGAAGGGCGTGTGCAATCCGCCCTTCTCCGACGCGCTGAGGAGGATAAAATATGGAGCTTGAGCGGGAAAAACAGCATTTGCGGGAAGAAATCTGCCACGCGGCCCATCAAATCGCCCGGGCGGGCTGGGTGGCAGCCAACGACGGCAATCTGTCCGCCCGCTGTCCGGACGGGCACGTTTTGATCACCCCTTCGGGGCTGTACAAGGGGGACGTGACCCCGGAGCTTCTGCTGGAGCTGACCCTGGAGGGGGACGTTGTCTCTCCCGGGCTCCTGCCCCCCTCCTCCGAAACCCCCATGCACCTGGCCCTCTACCGCAGCCGTCCGGAGGTGGGCGGCGTGGTCCACACCCACTCCCCCTATGCGGTGTGCATGGCCAGCCGGAAGGAGGACCTGACCCAGCGCATCACCATGGACATGGTTCTGCTGCTGGGAGGCTTTGTCCCCTGCCTGCCCTACCTGCCGCTGGGGACGGAAACGCTGGCCCAGGGGGTGGCCAATGTACCGTCCGAAGCCGCCGTGCTTCTGGCCCACCACGGGGCGGTGACCTGGGGCAAAACTCTGCGGGAGGCCTGGTACAGAACCCAGGCTCTGGAGGCATACTGTCATCAGCTGTGGCTCCAGCGGCAGCTTTCTGCGGAAATTCCGGTGCTGGAGCTGGAATAATCCATGAAACCCTCTTGCTTTTTTTTCATACCATGGTATGATGAAATGCGGCTGTAATTTGGAGAGAAATGGAGTGTGTTTCTTATGAAAAAACTAACGGGCAGTCTGCCCTTCCGGCTTCTGGTGGCTGTGGTGCTGGGCATTTGCCTGGGCCTGCTGGCGGAATCCCCCAAAATGCTGGGCTTCATCCCCAGTGAGGCCTTTATGCAGGTGGTCCTCACCGCCAAAAACCTGCTGGGCTCCCTGATTACCTTCTGCGTTCCCCTGATTGTCATCGGCTTTATCGCCCCGTCCATCACCCGCATGAAGAGCAACGCCTCCCGGATGCTGGGCGTGGCCCTGATTCTGGCCTATGTCTCCTCCATCGGGGCCGCCTTCTTCTCTATGGGGGCGGGCTATGCCATCATTCCCAACCTGTCCATCATCACCGACCCGGAGGGGTTGAGGCCCCTCCCCGAGCTGTTGTTCCACCTGAGCATCGACCCGGTGATGCCGGTTATGAGCGCGCTGGTCTTTTCGGTGCTCATCGGCCTTGCCGCCACCTGGACCCAGGCCAAGGCCATCACCGCCATTCTGGAGGAGTTCCAGTCCATCGTGCTGGCCATCGTCACCCGGGTAATTATCCCGGTGCTCCCCTTCTTCATCGGCGGCACCTTCTGCGGGCTGGCCTATGAGGGCAGCATCACCCGTCAGCTGCCGGTATTCCTGGTGGTGGTCCTCATCGTGATGGTGGGGCACTACATCTGGCTGGCCCTGCTCTACGGACTGGGGGGCCTCTACGCCGGCAAAAGCCCTCTGGAGGTTTTGAAGCACTATGGTCCCGCCTATCTCACCGCCGTGGGCACCATGTCCTCCGCCGCCACCCTGGCGGTGGCCCTGAACGGAGCCCGGAAGTCCCCCGTTCTGCGCCGGGACATGGTGGACTTCGGCATCCCCCTGTTCGCCAACATCCACCTGTGCGGCTCCGTGCTGACGGAGGTATTCTTTGTTATGACGGTGTCCAAGGTCCTGTACGGGTCTCTGCCCTCCATGGGCAGCATGGTGCTGTTCTGCCTGCTGCTGGGGGTGTTCGCCATCGGAGCCCCCGGCGTGCCCGGCGGCACGGTGATGGCCTCTCTGGGCCTGATTATCAGTGTGCTGGGCTTCGGCAACGAGGGAACCGCCCTGATGCTGACGGTGTTCGCCCTTCAGGACAGCTTCGGCACCGCCTGCAATATCACCGGCGACGGCGCGCTCACCCTGATGCTCACCGGCTATGCGGAGAAGCACAATATTGTACAGGGCACAGCGCTTTAGATTTAAAAAACAGCAAAAAACAGCGGGAAACTCCGGTTTCCCGCTGTTTTTTATCTACCTGCTAATCCGCTCCAGCACACGCTCTGTCCCAGGCGCAGGTTCCGCAGATAGGCCAGCTGCTCCTGTGTCAGATTCACCGGCGTCTGCACGATCTCCTGCCTGCGCGGCTGGACCTGCCGGGCCTGGATGAACTGCTTCAATTCCTCCTGGTAATCCTTCTTTGCATCGGCCGCACCGATTTTCACATGGAAGGGTCCCTCCGTGGTGATCCACTTGGAAAACCAATTCGGATTCACTCCAGCTTCAATCAACTCGCTCATGGTATATGCCTCCCTACATTGAAATTCATTTCAGCTTTTGATATTGGATCGTGCCGTCCAGCTCGCGCATCACCTGCTCGAACTCCTGAGAAAAGGTGTGTTCCGGCACCGGCGCGGACTTTGTCAGGGTGTCCAGCCAAATATTCCGGGCCGCCGGTGCAGATTGCTGCAAAAGAATATCCGTAATTTTCATGGGGACTGCACCTCCTGTTCGGTCAGAATGGCCTCCAGCCTGCCCTTTGCCCTCTGGATGGTCTTTTTTACACTGGCCTGGGTCATAGACAGCAGCTGTGCAATCTCCGGCACGGAGTAGCCGTTGTCGTACCGCAGAAGCAGCACCTCCCGGTAGCGGGCCGGGAGCGCGGCGATGGCTTGGGCAATCTGAATCCTGTCTACTACGGCGTCCGGGTCGCCGGAGGGGGTATACTCCTCCCGCTCCTCCAGGGGTTCCACGGGCTTCCGGCTGCGGGAGCGGTACAGGTCAATGGCCTTGCGCTCGGTGACGGTGACCACAAAGCCCTTGGTCTGGGGGCACGCCGGCACTTCGATCTTGTCCAAAACCTCAATAATCTTCAAAAACGCCTGGTGAACGGTGTCCTCTGCGTCCTGGTCATTCCGGAGGATTCGGTTGGCCACATAAAACATCAAATTTCGATACTCCCGGTAAATAATCTCGAATTTTGACCAATTTGTCTCCGGCTCCGCTGCGGATGGACCAAGCATAGCTGCACCCCCCTCCCTATTCTCTATAACGCCCCAGACGGCGGAATGGGGACACCCCCTGCCCCAAAATTTTCAAATTCCCCTTGACATCTATTACGGTTACTGATATATTTTACTACAGTAACCGTAATAAGGAGGAATACACTGTGCGAGACAACGCAAAGGGGGGCGCTCTCACAGAGGTGACGTTCTTCATCCTCCTGGCCCTGTACACCCCCCGGCACGGATACGCCATCATGCAGTTCGTGGAGCAGAAAACCGGCGGGCGGCTCACGCTGGGCGCGGGAACCCTGTATGGGGCGCTGACTTCCCTGGAGAAAAAGGGGTGGATCGCCCCCTGCGGCGGCACGGGGGGACGCAAAAAGGAGTACACAATCACCCCCCAGGGCAGGACCGCCGCGGAGACCGAGCTGCTCCGGCTCAAGGCTTTGACGCAAATCGCGGAAACTATTTTGGGAGGAACACAATCATGAGCAAAAAAATGTATCGTTATTTTGGCGGTTTTTTGCAGGCCCAGCAGAACTGGCTGAACAAAATGGCCCGCCGGGGCTACCGGCTGGTTTCCGTGGGCAAGCTGCTGTACGAATTTGAGGAATGTCCCCCGGACAGTGTGCAGTATCAGGTGGATTTCATCGGCGGAAAGTCCAAACGCAGCGCCCAGGATTATGCCCATTTTCTGGAGGACGTCGGCTACAAGGTGTTTTATAAGAATTTCAATCTGAATTACTCCATCGGCAAGGTCCGCTACCGGCCCTGGGCGGAAAAAGGCGGGCGCATCGCCACAAACGCCACCACGTTCAACCGCGAGCTGCTGATTGTGGAAAAAGAGTCGGATGGCAAGCCCTTTGCGCTGCACACCGACCCGGAAGACAAAATCCAATACTACAAGAGCCTGCGCAACCCGTGGTTTACGATCTTCGCTCTGCTGGCCCTGCTGGCACTGCTGGACAAATCCCTCTGGCTGGGGCTCTGTGCCCTGCTCCCGCTGATTCCGGTTCTTTTGTATCAGCGGCAGATTTGGCGGATAAAACGGGAAAATGTCTGATTTCTCCCCCCTGCAACCACTGGTTGCGGCGATTCCAAGGGGGCTTGCTGGACTTTTTCCCAGTTTTACGGTATGCTGTACCTATCAAACGAGAAGGAGAGATGCAAGCCCATGACATTAGGAGAACGGATTTTACAGTACCGGACGGCCCGGGACTGGTCCCAGGAGGACCTGGCCGCCGCCTTAGAGGTATCCCGCCAATCGGTGTCCAAATGGGAAACCGACGCGTCCACGCCGGAGCTGGACAAAATCGTGCGATTGAGCGAGATTTTTGAGGTTAGCTTGGACCAACTGATCACCGGCAGCGAACCGGCCCCAGAGCCCCAAGAACCCCAAACGCCGCCTCCCGTTGAGTCCATACCGGAAACTCCGGCCAAACTGCCCGCCGGAAAAATCATCCAGATTGTTTTGGGCGGCGTGTTTCTCCTGCTGGGAGCTGTTCTGGGAATCCTGTTGCTTTTGATGAACGGGGGACATATTACGCTTATTTTGATTACCCCGCTTCTTTTGTGCGGCGTGATTTGTCTCTCTGCCCGGCGGCGGGCGGCGCTGTGGTGCGGCTGGACGCTGTTTTTCTGGCTGGACTATTTCCTGCGGATCTCGGTTGGCGTTACATGGCAGATCCTTCTGATCAACCCAGAATTTCGGACCGAGCATGGCCTTAGCGTTCAATCCAGTGTTGCCTGGTTCCTGTTGCTCTGGATTGCCGCCCTGCTGTTCCTCACCGCCGTTTCCTACCGGAAACTGCGCCTGCCGCCGGGAAAAGAAAATCTCTGCAAGCTGGCTGTTCTGCTGGCCGCCGTATTGATTCTATGCCCGCTTCTTTCCAGGTTTTTGCCCCCGTTTATTGCGCTTTACGGCTTGGACATGGGCCGTTTCCTGGTCAGCGCGATGCAGCTTATTTTGCTGGCCTGGGCGATCGTCCTAGGCGCGGCGATGCTGCGGCACTATAAAACACAGCGCGGAGCGTAAGGCTCCGCGCTGTTCCTTGTTATCCAAATTTTTTCTGCTTGCCAATCGCGCCCGGCCTCCAGTAGAGCACCGCGCAGGCGACACTGGTGACGATACAGAGCATCAGCTCCACCCGCACCTGCTCCCGGGCCAGCTGGGACAGCGCCACGCACAGCACCCAGCCGCCCCACTGGCAAATCCGGAAATAGAGCTTGCCACCCTTCCGGAGCTTTTGGACAAACTCGTCCTCCTTGCCCTTCCACTGGACCAGACCCACCGGAATCAGTCCAAGCAGAGCCCCGGCCAGCACCACCGGTACAGAAAACATCTCCGGCAGCAACCAATAGCCCAGCATCATCCCGATATCCACAGCCGGGACCAAAAGGGCCAGACAGGAGACGGCCCGAATCAGCATTTCTCCGCCCCCACCTTCAGCCGGCGCAGGGTCTCCTCCCGGCCCAGGATATGGCAGATTTCAACGGCCCCGCCGGGGGTGACCGCCTTACCCGCGGCAGAAATACGCACCGGCCACATGAGAGTGGCAGTTTTCACCTCCAGCTGCTCCGCCAGGTTGGTCAGGCCGCCGTGAATGGCCTCCTGGGTCCAGTCCGGCAGGCTCTCCAGAGCGGGAACGGCCGCGTCCAGCATCCGTTTAGCGACCTCCGGTGTGCACTTGGATTTTTTATTCGTAAACAGATCCACGCCGTAGTCCGGCAAATTATCGAAAAAGTCCACCTTCTCCGGGATATCCGTCAGCTTCTCGCACCGGGCCTGGAGCAGAGGGGCAATCAGGGCGGGGTCATACTTCTGCACGCTCTGGCGGATATAGGGAGCGGCGGCCTGGCAGAAGTCCTCCGGGGAAAGGGCCCGGAGATAGAGGGCGTTAAAGTGGGTGAGCTTGTCCAAGTCAAAAATGGCTGGAGACTTGGAAACGCCGTTCAAATCGAACGCCTGGACCAGCTCGGACAGGGAGAAAATCTCCTGCTCCGCCAGCTCCCCCTTGGGGGACCAGCCCAGCAGGGCCACATAATTCAAAATCGCCTGGGTCAGATAGCCCTGATCCCGCAAATCCTCATAGGAAGGGTCCCCGTGGCGTTTGGACATTTTGTTCTGCGCGTCCCGCATCACAGGAGAACAGTGGACATAGGTGGGAATTTCCCAGCCGAAGGCCTGATAGAGCAAGTTGTACTTCGGCGCGGAGGACAGATACTCGCTGCCCCGGACCACATGGGTGATCCCCATCAAATGGTCGTCAATGACATTGGCAAAGTTGTAGGTGGGCAGGCCGTCCCGTTTCAGCAGTACCTGATCGTCCAGGGTGTCGTTTTCCACGGTGATACCGCCAAAAATAGCGTCCTGGAAGGTGGTTGTACCTCCCCGGGGGATTTTCTGGCGGATCACGTAGGGTTCCCCTGCATCCACCCGGGCCTGGGCCTCCGCCAGAGGCAGGTTTCGGCAGGGGTCCGGGGCCCGGCCAAATTCGCCGGAGTCCTCCTCCGACTCGTTTTTTTCACAGAAGCAGTAGTAGGCGTGCCCCTTCTCCACCAGCAGCCGGGCATACTTGCCATACGTGTCCCGGCGCTGGGACTGGATATAGGGGGCCACCGGGCCGCCCACATCCGGCCCCTCGTCGTGGTCCAGGCCGCATTCGGCCAACGTCCGGTAAATGACCTCCTCGGCCCCCTCCACCTGGCGGGCCTGGTCGGTGTCCTCAATGCGCAGGATAAAGGTTCCTCCGGCGTGGCGGGCAATGAGCCAGGTATATAGGGCGGTGCGCAGGTTGCCCACGTGCATATAGCCGGTGGGGCTGGGGGCGAAGCGGGTGCGGACCTTCCCCTTCGGAATTTTGGCCTCCATCTCCGCAAAATAGTTCATCTCTAGCATTTCGTTTCCCTCCGTAAAGGCGGCGAAGCCGCCGGTCATGTGCTCCTATTATATTGGATTTTTTGTCATTTGGCAAGGGTTAGAAAATCCAGGCAAAAGGGCGTCCGCTGCGCGGACGCCCCTCTTTGCACATATACCTCACAGGCTCAGAAGCTCAATGCCGTTTTCCCCGGCCTGGGCCGTGATGCCGGAAACAGGAGTTTGGTAGTTTTCAATCAGCCGCAGGGCAATGGCGTCCTCCAGTTCCTTCTGGATGAGCCGCCGGAGG
The DNA here is from genome assembly GCA_910588455.1 of uncultured Oscillospiraceae bacterium. GTDB lineage: Bacteria > Bacillota > Clostridia > Oscillospirales > Oscillospiraceae > Lawsonibacter. Next base: position 14,918 of record CAJUPG010000007.1, on the reverse strand, counting down.
TTCCGGGCCCCGTAGGCGGCGGAATAGGATTTGCGGGTAAGGTAGTCCAGCAGGCTGCCGTCCCAGGAGAAGGTAATGCTCTTCTCCGCCAGAGAGCCCTTCAGTTCAGTGAGCATCAGCTCCGCGATGTGCTTGAAGTCCTCCTCCGTGAGCTGGTTGAAGCAGACCACCTCGTCCACCCGGTTGATAAATTCCGGCCGGAGGAAGTCCTGCAAGGCCTTCATGGCCTTATCCTTGCTCTGCTCATTGGAGGAGCGGCCAAAGCCCACCGCGCCGCTCTTGGTGTTGCTGCCGGCATTGGAGGTCATTACAATCACGGTATTTTCAAAGTTGACCACCCGCCCGTGGGCGTCGGTAATCCGGCCGTCGTCCAGGATTTGCAGCAGAATGTTCAGCACATCCGGGTGGGCCTTCTCAATCTCGTCAAAGAGGACCACGGTATAGGGCTTGCGGCGGATTTTCTCCGTCAACTGGCCCGCCTCATCGTAGCCCACGTAGCCGGGAGGAGAGCCGATAATCCGGGAGACCGCGTGTTTTTCCATGAACTCGGACATATCCAGCCGAATCAGGGACTCGGGGGTGTTGAACAGGTCCGCCGCCAGCTGCTTCACCAGCTCGGTTTTTCCCACGCCGGTGGAGCCTACAAAAATAAAGGACACCGGCTTGCGCTTGGGGGAGATGCCCACCCGGCCCCGGCGGATGGCGGCGCACACGGCCTTCACCGCTTCATCCTGGCCGATAATATGGGCCTTCAGCCGGTCCTCCAGCTTAGCCAGCCTCTGGTACTCCTGCTCCTGAATCTGGCTGGCGGGGATTTTGGTCCACAGCTCAATCACGTTGGCCAGCTGCTCCCCGGTGAGCTCCGGGCAGGCGGCCTGATCCAGCTGGATTTTTTCTTCCTCCAGCCGCAGCTCCTGGCTTCGGATGTCCGCCAGCCGCTTATAGGCCTCCTCCGTCGCGGCGGCCATCATGACCTCTTTCTCTTTGGAGAGGTCGGCCATCTCCTTCTCCAAGGCGGCCCGGCGGGCCAGACTGTGGTTTTCCAGGTTCAGGTTGGAGCAGGCCTCGTCAATCAGGTCAATGGCCTTGTCGGGCAGGTAGCGGTCCGTAATGTACCGCTCGCTCATGGTCACCGCCAGCCGGCACATTTCCGGGGAGATGCGCACCTGATGAAAGGCTTCGTAGTAGGGGGCCACCCCCCGGATAATCTCCACGCTCTCGTCTATGGAGGGCTCCTCCACAATGACGGGCTGGAACCGCCGCTCCAGGGCGGTGTCCTTCTCGATGTGCTTGCGGTACTCGTTCAAAGTGGTTGCGCCGATCACCTGGAGCTCTCCCCGGCTCAGGGCGGGCTTCAGGATGTTGGCGGCGTTCATGCTGCCCTCGGCGTCACCGGCCCCCACAATGGTGTGTACCTCGTCGATCACCAGAATGATGTTGCCCAGCTTGCGGATCTCCTCAATGAGCCCCTTCATGCGGCTCTCAAACTGGCCCCGGAACTGGGTCCCCGCCACCAGAGAGGTCAGATCCAGCAGATAGACCTCCTTGTCCAGCAGCTTATAGGGCACATCGCCCTTGGCAATCCGGGCAGCTAACCCCTCCGCGATGGCGGTTTTGCCCACGCCGGGCTCGCCAATCAGACAGGGGTTGTTTTTCTGCCGGCGGTTCAAAATCTGAACGACCCGCTGCAATTCCCGCTCCCGGCCCACCAGATTGTCCAATTTGCCCTCCTGGGCCCGGCGGGTGAGGGAAATGCAGTAGTTTTCCAAAAATTTACGTTTTGGGGCCCGCTCACTCTTCTGGGCGGCGGCCGGCGGCACCTTTTCTCCCCGTTTTTCGCCGGAATTGGCGCTGAAAAGCTGATTGAGGAAGGGGAAGGTAGCCGTGCGGCCGTCGTCCTCCCCGTCATCCCCGTCCTCCTTGGCGGGCAGAAGGCTGTCCAGCCCCTCCGCACCCCCAAAGGCGGTCATCATTTCATGGGTGAGGGATTCCAAATCTTCGTCCGTAATCCCCATTTTTTTCATCATATCGTCAATGGGCTTGATCCCCAGATCCTTGGCGCATTTGAGACACAGACCGTCGTTTTTGGACGTTCCATTTTCCAGCCGGGTGATAAACACCACCGCTACGTGCTTTTTGCAGCGGCTGCACATGGTAGGCTGCATGGGTGCTCACTCCTTTCGGGAGAGTTCTTTTACTCAGGATGGGTCAGTGTAGCAGAAAATTATGAACTGCGTATGAACGATTACAATTTTGACACGCTGGATTCCACGCTTTTGGTCAGCGTATCGGCCAAAAGGCTCAGGGGACTGTTCTGGCAGAAGAATTTCAGCAGAATGGACTCGTCGATCACCTGCTGGGGAATTACGCTCTCCCGCAGCAGCCACGCGGCGACGAACAGCAGCAGCGCCCCCTTCAGAAAACCAGCCGCCCCGCCGCCCCAGCTGTTTAAGCTGGACAGCACCGGCAGGCGGAAGGCCAGGTCCAGCGCCCGGCTGAAGAAAAACCACACCGCCATCAGCACAATAAAAGCCACCACAAAGATCAGCACCCGGGCAATCCGGACAGCCGCGTAGGCGGACACGGCCTCCAGGGCGGAGGCGGCCAGATTGATTAACCCGCCCTCCAGCGCGTCCCGGACGTTATGGGCAAAGGGGCGCAGATAGCGGTTGTCCTCAAAGTAGTCCAGAATCACCTCCAGAGGAACCTGGATTTCCGGCTCCTCCTCTTCCTCCTCCTCCGGCGGGGGAAATGTGGGGAGAGGATTGGCAGGGTGGTCCTGGATTTGAATCCCGGTTCCGGTCTGCTGGAGGAACGTGTCAGTAATTCCCTGCTGAATCACGGGCTGAATGATGCGGCTGACCGGCTCGTTGAGCACGTCCACCGTAACCGAGGCCCCCACAAAGCCCACAAAGATGGCCAGAAAGCCGCAGATGGTCAGCACAAGCCCCCGGCGCATCCCCCGCCAGACGGCAAGGCCCAGCACGGCCAGAATGACCAGATCCAAAAGTACGGACATCATAAGTATATACTCCTTTCGGGAAAAAACTCCTGGTTTTTAGGGGATATACAGCCAGGCCTGCTGACTGTCCGCCAGAAGGCTGGCCCCGGTGGGCGCCAGCGCGGTATACCGGGCGCCCCTCTGGTTTTCCAGCCGGGCATACTCCTCCAAATCCGTGTGGTAGATGGTCAGCGCATCGGCGGTAAGCAGGGAACAGTAGCTGCCGGCCGCGTCGAAATCCAGCACCTGGGCGTTCAAAGCCTGGGCGGCCTGAACGGAGCCGTCCGGGCCCACCACCACCATCTGGTCCGCCGAGCCGGCCTGATACCGGCCCAGCATCAACAGCGCGAAGCCGTCCCCCCGTAAGGAGCAGCCCTTCAAAAAACCGCTGCCAAAGAGATACTGGGCGGCGGCTGGCTCCTCCTGCCCCAAATCCACACACAACAGCCTGTCCTCCCCCAAGGCCCAGATCTGATCCCCCTCAAATTCCAGGTCCAGCACCGTAATGTTTCCCAGGGGGATGGAATGGGAGGGCTCTTTGCTGTTGATGGGATAGATCAGCAGCGTGCTGCGGAACACACCGCCGTCCTGTCCGATGGTTACCACCGCCACCGTCCGGCAATCGGGGGAAATGGCCGCATCCATAACAAAGGTGGATGACATATTGATCTGCATCTGCTCCTGATGGCCGGCGCTATAGATGGTAACGGAGCCTTTATGTCCCCCCTGCTGGGCGGTGACCGCCAGCCAGCCCGAGCGGTTGACCCGGGCGGAGAGCAGGTCCGCCCCCGGGTCCAGCCGCAGGGAAAAGGTCTGCTCCACCCCAGAGAACAGGTACAAATCCCGCCCCCCTGCGTCGTAGACCACGCCGGTGGTATCGGACCAGGTGAGCACAGGGCTGCTGAGGCTGACCACCTGCTCGGCGTACTGCTCCCCTTCGAAGGAGTAATAGTGTGCCCCGGCGGCGGAGGCCATCAGAAGGCCGCTGCGCAGGTAGGCAAAATTCATCTGCTCGCCTCCCCCATGGGTGAAGGAGGCGGACTCGCCGGTGGAGCTGGTCTGGAGGTTGCGGTAGGTCAACCACCGGTGAAGGGCGTCCAGATTGAGCTCGTCCCGGTAGACCACCAGCACCAGAGCCCCCAGCAGCAGAGCAGCGGTGACAATCAGGGCCAGCAGGCGGTGGAGCAGCCCTGGTTTTTCCGATTTTTTAGGCAAATGCAGCATCATTAAACATCCTCGTCGTACCAGAGCCTGGTCATATACAGCCCCCCCGGGGGGACGGTAGGTCCTGCCAGAGTCCGGTTGCCGGACTGGAGAATTTTGGGGATGTCCTCCGGCTCCAGCTTGCCCTCGGCGGCGTAGACCACGGTGCCCACCATGGCCCGGACCATGTTGTACAAAAACCCGTCGGCACACACCCGGCAGGAGATCAGGTCCCCCTCCCGGCGAACTTTGAAGTAGTGGACCGTGCGGACGGTGGTTTTGGTCTCGGTGCCCACGGAGCGCACCGCCCGGAAGTCGTGGGTGCCCACAAATTGATCCGCCGCCCGCTGCATGACGGTCTCGTCCAAATGTCTGGGATAGAACCAGGCGCGGTTGACATAAAACGCATTGCCCAGACGGTTGTTGTAAATTTTATAGGTGTACTCCTTCTTGCGGCAGGAGCCGATGGCATTGAAGCTGTCGGGGACCTCCGTGGCCCGGACCACCACGATATCGTCCGGCAGGCGGGTGTTCACCGCCAGGGGGATGCGGTCGCAGGGGATGGCGGAGGCGGTGCGGAAATTGGCCACATAGGTCTCCGCATGGACCCCCGCGTCGGTGCGGCCGGCCCCGGTGCATTTGACCGGATGGCAGACCACGGTCTCCAGGGCCTTTTCCAGGGTTTCCGCCACGGAGGAGGCGTTTTTCTGGACCTGCCAGCCGTGGTACGCGGAGCCCACGTACATCAGGCGCAGGGCAATGTTGCGCTTTACGCCCGGGTCGGGCTCCACCGGGGAAGGAGGAGGCGGATTGACTGCTTTTTCATCGGTGCGGCCCAACAGGTAGTCGATACTAACACCGAAATAATCAGCCAGACTGATTAAACGGGGGACCTCCGGAAATCCCCGCCCCTGTTCATAGCACTGATAGCCGCTGGCGGAGAGACCCAAATATTTGGCCATTTCCGGCTGATTTATTTTTTTTGCCTTTCGCAGGGCTTTTAAACGGGCAGGAAATTCACTCATATACTTGCTCCTTAGGCATTGACAAACTACGAAAAATATTATACTTAGTTTAACTAATCTTTATGAAAGAGGGATTAAAATGAACAATCAGTTTATCAGGGCAATATTCCGAAGTGACGAATTAGAAGGACAATTTTACGCTTCTATAAAGAGATGCCGGAGTATCAAAAAGCCAGTCAAGAATATACTGCAATGTTGCAGCAGGTTAAAGAAAAGGCGGGCGGTGAGTTTTTGGACCAGTTGGAGAATCGTATTATTACATATTGGTCCTTGCAGTCCTGCGCCCATTATCTCTTTGGCCTGGGCCTGCGTCAAGAAATTTTGGACGCTTTTATGGAATTTTAATCTTCCCAGGGGCCGCCGCAGGCGGCCCTATTTGTTAAAGTTCAAAATCCAAGCCGCCCCAAAACGCCGACTCCCACAGTCAGCACAACAAACCCAATCAAAACCCCGTAGTCCGCCCCCCGGTACTTCAGCTGCCGCAGGCGGGTGCGGCCCTGCCCGCCGTGGTAGCAGCGGCACTCCATGGCAATCGCCAGCTCGTCCGCCCGCCGGAACGCCGAGATGAACAGCGGCACCAGCAGGGGGATCAGCGCCTTGGCCCGCTGCATCAGGTTTCCGCTCTCGAAGTCCGCTCCCCGGGCCCGCTGGGCGGACATGATTTTGTCCGTCTCCTCAATCAGCGTGGGAATGAAGCGCAGGGCGATGGACATAATCATCGCCAGCTCGTGGACCGGCACCTTGACAGCCTTCAGAGGATTCAAGAGAGACTCCAGCCCATCGGTGAGGAGAATGGGGGACGTGGTATAAGTGAGCAAAAAGGTGCCGGCAATGAGCATCATGATGCGGATCACCATGAAAAACGCCTGCAAAACCCCCTCCAGCGTAATCGTGAAAATCCAGAACTGCGCCAGGACGTGTTCTCCGGGGGTGTAGAACAGATTCAAAACGGCGGTGAAAACCACGATGAACAAAATGGGCTTCATGCCCCGCAAAATCGACTTTGGAGGGACTTTCGAAATCGCGATGGAACTCACCAGCACCGCCAGCATGATCCCGTAGGTGACGAAGGACTTGGCCAGAAACAGCGCCACGATGTACAGAATCACCGCCAGCAGCTTGGTGCGGGGGTCCAGCCGGTGGATGAAGGAGTTTCCGGGGAAATACTGCCCCAGGGTGATATCTTTCAGCGCCATTTAAACCGCCCCCTTTACCGCGGCCAGAATGGCCTGCTTCGCCTGGTCCAGTGTGTAAACCGACGGGTCCACGTCCGCCCCCAGCTCCCGGAGCCGGTGAAACACCCGGGTCATCTGGGGAACCCCCAGGCCCATCTCCTCCAGCTCCCTCCCGTGCTGGAACACCTCACGGGGAGCGCCCTGGTAGGGAAGCAGGCCGTCGTTGACCACTACAATGCGGTCCACCGACTGGGCCACCTCCTCCATGGAGTGGGATACCAGAATGATCGCCGCCTCCCGGGCCTTGTGATAGGCCCGGATATTTGTTAGGATGGACTGCGCGCCTTCCGGGTCCAGTCCGGCGGTGGGCTCGTCCAAAATCAGCACCTTGGGCCGCATGGCAATTACCCCCGCGATGGCCACCCGGCGCTTCTGCCCGCCGGACAGCTCAAAGGGGGATTTTTCCAGCAGCTCGTCCCGCAGGCCGACGAAATGGGCGGCCTCCCGCACCCGCCGGTCCAGTTCTTCCCCCTCCAGCCCCATATTTTTCGGGCCGAAGGCGATGTCTTTATAGACCGTTTCCTCAAACAGCTGATACTCCGGATATTGGAACACCAGCCCCACCTGGAAGCGGACCTGCCGGGTGCGCTTTGGGTCGGTCCACACGTCCTCCCCCTCAAAGAGCACCTGGCCGGAGGTGGGCTTCAGCAGGCCGTTCAGGTGCTGGATCAGGGTGGACTTTCCCGACCCGGTGTGGCCGATAATCCCCAGATACTCGTTGGGGTAGACCGCGAAATCAATTTCGTTCAGCGCCCGGTGCTGGAAGGGAGTTCCGGCGCTGTAAATATGGGTGAGTGCTTTTGTCTCAAGAATAGGCTGCATAGCCGGACCTCCTTACGGGCGCATCAATTTAAACAGAGCTTGGGCGCATTCCTCGTCGGACAGCGCATCCAGGGGCACGTCCAGCCCCGCCTGACGCAGCTGCCACAGCAGCTCCACCGTATGGGGGACCGTGAGCCCCACGGCCTTCAGCCCTTCCACATCCTGAAATACCTGCTTCGGGGGGCCGTCGGCAATGATCCTGCCCTGGGCCATCACCACCAGCCGGTCCGCCTGGGCAGCCTCGTCCATGTGGTGGGTAATCAGCACGACCGTAACCCCCCGCTCCCGGTTGAGAGTCTTGATGGTGCGCAGCACGTCCGCCCGGCCGATGGGGTCCAGCATGGCGGTGGGCTCGTCCAATACGATGCACTCCGGCTCCATGGCGATCACCCCGGCGATGGCAATGCGCTGCTTCTGCCCGCCGGAGAGCAGGTGCGGAGCGTGCTCCCGGTAGTGGTACATATTGACGGCCTTCAGGGCGTCGTCCACCCGCCTGCGAATTTCCTCTGGCGGGACCCCCAGGTTTTCCGGGGCAAAGGCCACGTCCTCCTCCACCACGTTGGCGACGATCTGGTTATCGGGGTTTTGGAACACCATACCGACCGTTTTCCGGATTTGCAGCAAGGTTTCTTCCCGGACCGTGTCCATACTGTCCACGTAGACCTTCCCTCCGGAGGGCAGGAGGATGGCGTTCATGTGCTTGGCCAGGGTGGATTTACCGCTGCCGTTGTGGCCCAGGACGGCGGTGAAGGACCCGCGCTCAATGGACAGGTCCACCCCGTTGAGGACGGCCTTGGGCGCGTCCTCCCCCTCGTTGGCGGGGTAGGAGAAATGCAGCTGTTGGGTTTGAATGATGGATTGATTCATATTGATCTTCCTTTTCATCGGGTCCAGCGTCCGGCGGAGCCGCAGGGGAGAATCAGCCCCGATTCCGTCACCGGCAGGCCCAGCTCGTCGGAAACGGTGCCCCCGCCGTGCTTTTTGGAGACGATGGTTTCCAGAATATAGGTTAAAACGCTGGGGGCCAGCCCCGTGGTATAGGAGCTGATGAGGAAAAACAGGGGGTTGTCCGACAGCACCCCGGACACCAGCTCCACGAAGGGGTAGAGATTTTCCTCCAGCTTCCATACCTCTCCGGAGGGCCCCCGGCCATAGGAGGGCGGGTCCATAATTACGCCGTCATACCGCCGGCCCCGGCGGATCTCCCGCTCCACGAATTTGGCGCAGTCGTCCACAATCCACCGGATGGGGGCATTCTCCAGCCCGGAGCTTTTGGCGTTTTCCCGGGCCCACTGGACCATTCCCTTGGCGGCGTCCACATGGCACACGCTGGCCCCGGCGGCGGCGCAGGCGATGGTGGCCCCGCCGGTGTAGGCGAACAGGTTGAGCACATGGACGGGCCGGCCGGCGGTTTGAATCTGCTGCTGCAAAAAGTCCCAGTTGGCGGCCTGCTCCGGGAAAATGCCCGTGTGCTTAAAGCTCATAGGCTTGATATTAAACGTGAGGTCCTCATAGGACACCGTCCAGCGCTGGGGCATGGATTTATTTTGCCAGGCCCCACCCCCGGTGGAGGAACGGCTGTAGCGCCCGGCGTTTTTCTTCCAGCCCGGGTGGGTTCTGGGGGTGTTCCAGATGGCCTGGGGGTCCGGCCGGACCAGGAGCTGATCCCCCCAGCGCTCCAGCTTTTCCCCAGAACCGCAGTCCAGCAGTTCATAATCCTTCCAGCGGTTGGCTGCCCACATAACATACGCCCCCCTGACGTAAAAATTTGCATACGAAACTAATATAGTATACCATCTGCCAGCGGGTCCGTCAATCTTTGGAAATCGGAAAAGCACCAAACCACGCACATGGTTTGATGCTTTTCCGATTTTGGCGTTTTTTAAGAGTCTGTTTCCGAATCCTCCTGTGTGTACTCCAGAATATCACCGGGCTGACAGTGGAGCACCCTGCAAATGGCGTCCAGCGTACTGAACCGGATCGCTTTCACTTTTCCGGTTTTTAAATAGGAGAGATTTACGTTGGAAATACCAACCTGGGCGGCCAGATCATTCAGCCGCATTTTCCGGTCCGCCAGAACCCGGTCCAAACGAATGACTATCATAGCGTATGATCCACCTCGTCCTGCAAATGGATTCCATAGTGAACGATATAGGCGGCCACCAGGAAGGCAATACTGGGAATTAAGCCGCTGAGCATATCCTGGCCGGTTGTAAAAGAAATACGGCTGTCGGAAATCAGATTGGTTAAGCCACAGATCAGCAGCTTAACAAACGGGGCCAGCAGGGCCGTAAAAAACTGGAGCACACCGTAATAGAACAGGCAGGCCGCGTTTTTCTCCGTAAAAATCTCCCCCTTCTGCACGTTGGCAAACACCCGGCTCAAAAACCAGTACGCAAACAGCAGCGGAATAACATTCACCGCAACCATGAGGGAGAGCCCGATGTGGGTGGAGAAATCAACCTGGCCGCTGCTGTTTGCCCACACACGGATGTCGTCCTTTGAATAGATGGTGAGGCTGCGGGAGGCTGGCTCGTGGTTTTCCTCGGCGTAAATGGCGTTTTCATAGGTCCCCGTACTGGTATGGAGGGTAAAGGTCTGCCGCCCCATAAAGCACAGGACCAGGGACAGAAGGATAAACGCCATCACCAAATAGCAGATTACCTTCATAAAGCGGGAGGCCCCCCGGGCAAAGGGTTCGTTGACAAGTTTTTGCATCAGCTTCATATAAAATCACCTCACGGTTATGATACCACGTGAGTTTATTATTGTCAATAATTCTTTAATGATAATCATTAAGAAATTATTGACAAATTTACACGCCGTCTTTTCCAATCTGTAAAAAACCTCCTGAAGCCAGAGAATACCCTGGCCTCAGGAGGTTTTTCGCAATGATTTACAAATTAGCCTTCAGCGCATCCACCCGGTCCGTTTTCTCCCAGGGCAGGTCCAGGTCGTCCCGGCCAAAATGGCCGTAGGCGGCCAGCTGGCGGTAGATGGGCCGGCGCAGGTCCAGATCCCGGATAATGGCCGCCGGACGCAGGTCAAAGGTCTTTTCCACCGCATCCTCCAGCTGCCCGTCGGAGACAGTCCCGGTGCCGAAGGTATCCACCCGCACGGAGACGGGCTTGGCCACGCCGATGGCGTAGGCCAGCTGCACCTGGCAGCGGCTGGCCAGACCGGCGGCCACCACATTCTTGGCCACCCAGCGGGCGGCGTAGGCCGCGGAGCGGTCCACCTTGGTGGGGTCCTTGCCGGAGAAGGCGCCGCCGCCGTGAGGAGCGCTGCCGCCGTATGTATCCACGATAATCTTCCGCCCGGTGAGTCCGGAATCCCCCTGGGGGCCGCCGATGACAAAGCGTCCGGTCGGGTTGACATAAATTTTGGTCTCTTCATCCATCAGCTCCCCGGGAATGATGGGCTGAATGACCAGCTCAATCATGTCTTTCCGAATCTGGTCCAGCTCCACCTCGGGGCCGTGCTGGGTGGAAACCACCACCGCGTCCACCCGCTTGGGGGTGCCGTCCTCATTGTACTCGATGGTCACCTGCGTTTTGCCGTCGGGGCGCAGATAGCTTACCTTGCCCTCCTTCCGTACCCGGGTCAGCTGGAGGGCCAGCTTCTGGGCCAGAGAGATGGGCAGGGGCATTTTTTCCGGGGTCTCGCTGCAGGCGTAGCCGAACATCATGCCTTGATCTCCCGCGCCGTTGTCCAGCCCGTCGTCCTGGGCCCCCTCCTTGGCCTCCAGGCACTTGTCCACGCCCATGGCGATGTCGCCGGACTGCTCGTCGATGGAGGTAATCACCGCGCAGGTCTCGCTGTCAAAGCCGAATTTGGCCCGGTCGTAGCCGATCTCGCGGATCACCTGCCGGGCGGTTTTGGGGATGTCCACATAGCAGGAGGTGGTGATCTCCCCCATCACATGGACCAGGCCGGTGGTAACGGTGGTCTCGCAGGCCACCCGGGCGCTGGGGTCCTGGGCAATAATCGCATCCAGCACTGCGTCGGAAATCTGGTCGCAGATTTTGTCAGGGTGACCCTCCGTTACCGATTCAGAGGTAAATAATCTTTTTGCCATAAAAATTTCTCCTTTCAGCTCTTCCGTGAGAAAAAAAGCGCTCCGCACAGGCGGAGCGCTTTTGATCCTCATCTTTCGATACACTACCGCCGGATTTAGCACCTTGCGCACACACGCAGGTTGCTGGGCTTCACAGGGCCGTTCCCTCCGCCACTCTTGATAAGGTTATTCAGTTGTTTCTCAGGTTCTGGCACTATTATAACAGACTTTCCGGATTTGTCAAGCCTCCCCGGCGGCCCGCAGCGGACGCAGGCCCCAGCTTACAACCAGCAGCGTCAGCACCCGTGGGGACAGCCTCATAAGCCCGAAATCCAATTCATCCGGCTCCTCCAAGGCGTTCGACTCCCGTTTGTGTTTTTCCTGCACCTGCGCTATAATGGCTCCGGGGGGTGAGCGTATGAAAACAGACCGCCTGATTGGCATCATTATGACCCTGCTCCAGCAGGATCAGGCCACCGCGCCGGAGCTGGCCCGGCAGTTTGAGGTATCCCGCCGGACCATCAACCGGGACATTGAGGCCATCTGCAAGGCGGGGGTCCCCCTGGTGACCACCCAGGGCCGGGGCGGAGGAATATCCATTGCGGAAAATTATAAAATCGAAAAGACCTTTTTTGCCCCAGAGGAGCTCCAGGCTCTGCTGGCCGGTCTGAAGGGCCTGGACAGCGTCTCCAGAATACCACATTATCCGCAAATCGTCAAAAAGCTATCCAGTCGGAGGGCGCCCGTTTTCGACGGAGGCGTGGTTTTGATCGACCTGGCCTCCCACTACTACGAGCCTCTGTCGGAAAAAATCGCCCTCATCCGCCAGGCCATTCCGGCAAGGCGCCCGCTCTCCTTCCGGTATATCAGCCGGACCGGTGAGCAGACGCGGCAAATCGAGCCCTGCCATCTGGTGTTTCGCTGGTCGGCCTGGTATGTGTTTGGCTTTTGCCGGGACAAGAACGACTTTCGTATGTTCAAACTAAACCGACTATGGGAGCTGCGCCTTCTGGACGGCGTGTTTTCCCCCCGGCCGGTTCCGGCGGACCGCCTGGACTTTGATTTGTATTTCCAGCCCGCGTTTCACCTGAAAGCGATTTTCGCTCCGGAGGAAAAATACCGTCTGATTGACGAGTACGGCCCCGACTGCTGCCAGGTCCGCCCCGACGGCCGGCTGCTGCTGGAGCGGGATTTCACCAGCTATGAGAACCTGCGGGAGTGGGTGTTCAGCTTCGGGGCCCAGGTGGAAATTCTGGAGCCCCGGGACCTGGTCCGGGACCGGCTGGCCCAGGCGGAAAAAATTTTGCAGCAGGCCGCTCAAACATGACATACTGCCGTCCTGTTTCCCCTGGTATACTGAAGAAAAAAAGGGGGATTTCAACACAATGATTGAATCAAGATGCGGGCTGCTGTGCAGCCAGTGCCCATTCCGGGAATCCATGGGCTGTAAGGGGTGCGCCGAAATGGAAAAACCCTTCTGGGGCGACAGCTGCCCCGTAAAATCCTGCTGTGAGGGCAAGGGCCACAACCACTGCGGCCAGTGCGGAGATTTTGTATGTCCCCAGCTGCATACCTTCGCCTTCGATATGGAGCAGAGCGACAACGGCGCGCGCATTGAACAATGTAAAGAATGGCAGAAAACTCCCCCAAAATCTTGATTTGGGGGAGTTTTCTTATGCTTTTGACTTAGGCTTAAAGAGCAGCGCCACCAAAAAGTCGCAAAATACCGCGGCGGCAGTTCCACTGGCACGGGCCCGTATCTGTGCAGAAAACTGTCCGGTTTCCGGGGGGCCAGAAGCAGCGGGCAGCAATCAAAGGAGTACCGCCGTCTGTGTGATTTTATCACCGTATCTGCGGAGGGAATCTGGTATTATGATATCATTAAATTCGGAGGTACGGTATGGGAACAAGAAAAAAGCGGCGGGCTGTTGTAGATGGGGATGCCTGCGTCGCCTGCGGGTGCTGTGAGAAGGTGTGTCCCCTGTCCGCCATTCAGGTCTGGCGTGGAGTCCGGGCGGCGGTCAATCCGGAGCGGTGCGTAGGCTGCGGCAAATGCGCCAAGGAATGCCCTGCATCCGTGATTGAAATTCAGGAGGTTTCCGTATGAAAAAGCGCTGGTATGACTATCTGTGGATTGTGGAACTGACGTATATGGTGCTGGGTTTTTTCAATATCCTGTTCGCCTGGCTGGGTCTGTTTTTCTTCTGCATTCCGCTGATTATTTCCCTCATTTGGGGCACAAAGGGCTACTGTAACCGCTACTGCGGCCGGGGACAGCTGTTTGGCCTGCTGGGCGGGCGATTCGGTCTGTCCCGGAACAAGGATATTCCCAAGTGGATGAAGAGCAAGTGGTTCCGTTATGGATTTTTACTTTTCTTTTTCATTATGTTCTTTCAAATGCTGTGGAATACTTACTTGGTCTTTGCCGGCGTACAGAATCTCCGGCAGGCGGTGACTTTGCTGTGGACCTTTAAGCTGCCCTGGCACTGGGCCTATCACGGAACCTTCTTTTCCCCCGGCGTCGCCCAGTTCGCCTTCGGCTTTTACAGCGTGATGATGACCTCTACCGTTCTCGGTGTGATTACCATGATTTTATTTAAGCCCCGCAGCTGGTGCGTCTACTGCCCTATGGGCTCCATGACCCAGCTGATCTGCAAGGCAAAAAACGGAAAGGGAGAATGAAAATGGGACTTTTCGACTTTTTGAAGGGCCCTGATATTGACCAGGGTGTGGAAGAATTCCGAAAAACCTCCGGCGCGGTGCTGCTGGACGTCCGTACGCCCCAGGAGTACCGGGAGGGCCACATTCCCGGCAGCATCAACATTCCTTTGCAGTCTCTGCACACAGCGGGCCAGCTTCCCGCTGGCGCCCCACTGTTCGTCTACTGCCACAGCGGAGCCAGGAGCAGTCAGGCGATCCGGCTGCTGGCCGGAATGGGCTATACCAACACAAAAAACATCGGCGGCATTGCCGCCTATAAGGGAAAGGTGGAACGCTGAAATGAAGATTGTCATTGTTGGCGGCGTGGCGGGAGGCGCTACGGCAGCGGCCCGGCTGCGCCGGCTGGACGAACACGCAGAAATCGTGGTTTTTGAGCGGTCGGGATATATCTCCTATGCCAACTGCGGCCTGCCCTACTACATCGGCGGGGTCATTGAGGCCCCGGAGGCCCTTACCCTCCAGACGCCGGAGAGCTTTTTCGCCCGCTTCCGGGTGGATATGCGGGTGCGCCATGAGGTCGCCGCAATCCATCCGGACACAAAAACTGTCTCCGTCAAAAATCTGGAGACGGGGGAGGAATTTGAGGAGTCCTATGACAAGCTGCTGCTCTCCCCCGGCGCGAAGCCCACCCAGCCCCGGCTCCCCGGCGCGGGACTGGAGAAGCTGTTTACTCTGCGCACGGTAGAGGACACATTCCGCATCAAGGAGTATATTCAGAACCATCACCCCAGGTCCGCCGTACTGGCAGGAGGGGGCTTCATCAGCCTGGAGCTGGCGGAGAACCTGCGGGAGCTGGGAATGGAGGTCACCATCGTTCAGCGGCCCAGGCAGCTGATGAACCCCTTCGACCCGGA
>CAJUPG010000006.1 GCA_910588455.1 uncultured Oscillospiraceae bacterium | reverse complement strand
TCTCCGGGGGCTCGTGGTTCCGGTCGCCGTAGGTGGACTCCATCACCACATAGTCCGCCTGGTCCACAAAGTCCGGGTCCCGGATGATGGGCTGATCCACGTTGCCCAGGTCTCCGGAGAATACGATTTTCTTGGTCACGCCGTTTTCCGTGGCCCAGATCTCCACCGTGGAGGAGCCCAGCAGGTGGCCCGCGTCGTTGAACCGGACCTTGACCCCGTCGCACAAGTCAATCTTCCAGCCGTATTCCACGGTTTCCAGCATCTGGATGGCCTCTTCCGCGTCCATCAGGGTGTACAGGGGCTCCACCGGGGGCAGGCCCGCGCGCTTGCCCTTATGGTTGTGCCAGTTGGCATCCCCCTCCTGGATGTGGGCGGAGTCCCGAAGCATCACGGACAGCAGCTCGGCGGTGAGGCCGGTGGTGAGAATCCGGCCGTTAAACCCCTGCTTCACCAGCAGGGGCAGGCGGCCCGAGTGGTCGATGTGGGCGTGGGTGACCAGCACATAGTCGATGTAATTGGGCGAAAAATCCAGGGCGTTTCCGTCGTGCTCATCCCGGCCCTGCTGCAAGCCGCAGTCAATTAAAATCTTTCTGCCTCCTACCTCCAGACAGTGGCAGCTGCCGGTAACCGCATGGGCAGCGCCGAAAAACGTCAATTTCATGGGTGTTCCTCCTTTTGTGCAATTCGGCATAAATCCTTGGTTTGATTGTACACCAAATCTGTACAAAATTCCAGTGCTATTTTAAAATTTCTCACAGAATCCCAAAATGCTCCAGAGCCCGCAAAATGCCGTCCTCATCCACGCCGGCGGTCACATAGTCCGCCCGCTCCTTCAGCACCGGACCGGACTCCCCCATGGCCACGCCAATCCCCGCGTGGAGGAGCATAGATAAGTCGTTCTCCCCGTCGCCGAAGGCCATAGCCTCCTCCGGCTTCAGGCCGAAGTGGTCCAGAATCGCGTCCATCCCCTTGTCCTTGCCCCCGGCGGCCGGGAGCACATCCAGAAAATCCGGGTGCCAGCGGGTGACCTGGATGTGGGGGGCCTGATCCAGCAGCAGCCGCTCCGTCTCCTTGGTCAAAAAGGCGTTGGCCTGGAACACATCGTGGTCCAGGGCCCGGGTGATGTCCCGCACCGGCGGCACGGGGATTTCCAAATCAACCAGATACTGGCGGGTGTGGCTGTCGATGTAGTTGGTATAAAATTCCTCTCCCTCAATGAACATGCAGGCAAAGGAGTTCTCCCGGGCGGCGGACACCAGCTCCTCCACCGCCTGCCGCTCCATGGGGCAGCTGCGCAGGACCTGGTCCCCGCAGTAGCAGTATTGTCCGTTCAGGGTCACCCAGCCGTCAAAGGGAAACAGGGCCTGAATATGGGGCAGCATCACCTTCGGCCGCCCGGTGGCCACAAAAAGCTTGATCCCCTTCTCCCGCAGGCGGGCCAGGGCGTTTTGGGTGCTCTGGGGGACGGCGTGGGTCCGGAGACTTACCAGCGTACCGTCCACATCAAAAAAAATTGCTTTTATCATTCCATAATATCCTTTCCTATAAAATCCCGTAAAATCCGGTTCACAACCTCCGGCGCGTCGGTGTTGGCGTTGTGCCCGGCTCCGGGAATCCAAATCAGGGGATAGCCCTCTCTTTTGGTCCAGCTCCGGTTGTACCGTTTCCCGGACCCGGCGGCGTCCTTCTCCCCGCACAGCAGCAGCACCGGGCAGGAAAATTGATAGGTGTGCCCGGCCTCCACGGCCTGGGCCAGAATCCGATACCCGTGGTCCGTCAGGGCGCAAAATTCCCTTCTTTCATATTCCTCCATCATCCGCTTCATCAAAGCGCGGCCATATTCCGAACAGGCCGTCCCCCGGGCGCCCCAGTGTTTCAGCCAGTTCCAGGGGATGGATAAGTACATCCATTTGGTGTGCTTGAGCAGACCAAGCTCCGCGCCGGTGTAATACCGGCGGTGCATAGAGCAGGAGTCGATGGAGACAAACCCCGCCGCGGCGTCCGGATCCAGCCGCATATAGATTTGGCAGATATAGCCCCCCAGAGACTGGCCAATCAGCACCGGACGCTCAATCTGCTCCCGCTCCAGGATTTTTTGGAGATACCCCGCCAGGTCCTCCATGGAAAAGTCCAGCCGGAAGGGCCGGGAGGCCCCGTGTCCGGGCGCGTCCCAGACCAGACAGGAGAATTCCCTGCCCAGCTCTTCGATCTGCAAATCAAACAGGCGGTGGTCGGCGGTCAGCCCCGGCAGAAAAACCAGCCAGGGCTTTCCTGTCCGGACCGTCCAGTAGTGAATGGTTCCAAGGTCCGTTTGAAAGGTTTTTTCTTCCATCATAAAAATACCTCAATTTCCGGATAGCGCTCCAGTTCTTTTTTCAAGCAGTCCAGCAATCCCCGGGTGAGCTCCGGTTTCCGCCGCCGGCCCTGGAGGTAGTATATGATCCGCTCCGGGGGCCCCTCCTCCAGACGGTGCAGTCGGACCGGGGCGCTCCGGGCCAGCCGAAGCCCCGCCGACAGGGGGACCACCGCCCAGCAGGACTCCCAGGAGAAGAGCTGCTCCAGCATGGGCATCATGTCCAGCACCGCCCGGGGCCGGTCGGAGGCCCGGAACCAGAAGTCGTGCCACAGATCATATTCCGGGTTCCAGGGAAGGCGCAGCTCCCGCCGGGGGTCCAGCTGGGCGGGGTGCACCCGCTCCGGCAGGGACAGCCCCTCCGCCGCCGCCAGGAGCATGGGTTCCCGAAAGGCGGGGACGGTCTCCACCCCGGGGACATAGCGGTCGTCGGAGATCAGGGCCAGATCCACCAGTCCCCCGGCCACATAGTCGTAGGAGAGAAAGGAGCTGTAGTGGTGAAAGGTCAGGGAGCACTGGGGCCAGCCTTCCAGAAACCGCCGCATCACCGGCGGCAGCAGATAGGCGCTCACGCTGCCCACGGAGGACAGAACCAGCTGGCTGTTCTCGTCCTGAAGGGCCAGCTCCTGGGTCTCTTTCCATAGGATACGCCACTTTTCCGCCACGGAGACGAAGGCCCTTCCCCGGTCGGTCAGCTCCACCCGCCGCTGTCCCTTCCCCCGGCGGAACAGGGGATAGCCCAGCTCTTCCTCCAGGGTGCGCACGCATCGGCTGGCGGCGGGCTGGGTGACATAGAGGGCCTGGGCCCCGCCGGAGATGCTCCCGGTGCGCACCACCGCCAGGAAGCATTGGATTTGTTGGTCGGTCACCGGGGCGCCCCCTCTCAAAATATAATAAGTTACTCATATTATATCAGCAAAATAGGCATTTTACAACGGACCAAACCTCCGCTATACTAGACAAAGAAAGCTAGCCAGGAGGTTGTTCCTATGTCAACTGTGTCGAAACCGGCGGACCTCACCGCCGGGCCCATCGCCCCGGCCCTGATCCGGCTGGCTCTGCCCCTGCTGTTTGGCAATATCCTGCAGCAGCTGTATAACACGGTGGACGCGGTGATCGTGGGCCGCTGGGCGGGCAGCGACGCCTTCGCCGCCGTAGGGGTGGCGGGGACGTTGATGAACCTGTTTCTGTTTCTGCTGGGGGGCGTGTGCGCCGGAGTGGCCGTCATTTTCTCCCAGCAGTACGGGGCCCGGGATTTTGCCGGGTTCCGGCGGGAATTTTTTCTCTCCTGTACCTTCGGGGGGCTCTTCTCCGTGGCATTGAGCCTGCTGGCCCTGGGGCTGACCGGCCCCCTGCTGCGGCTGATTCAGACCCCGGCGGAGCTGATTCCCCTGTGCGTGGACTACCTGCGGGTGATTTTCGGGGGGCTTCTGGTGTGCTTCGCCTACAATCTGAGCGCCTCCTCCCTGCGCTCGGCAGGGGACACCCTGGCGGCCCTGCTGGCCCTGGGGATCTCCATTGCCGCCAACGTGGGGCTGGACCTGCTGTTCGTCGCCCGATTCCGGTGGGGAGTGGCCGGAGCCGCCTGGGCCACGGTGGTCTCCCAGACCCTGGCCGCGGCCCTGGCGGCGGGCTATCTGGGCTGGCGCTACCCCCAGCTGCTGTTCCGGCGGGCGGACATGAAAATGGACCGGGACCTGCTGGGCCGCACAATCCGGTTTGCCGCGGCCTCTGCCCTGCACCACTGCAACCTGTATCTGGGCAAAATGCTGGTCCAGGGGGCGGTGAACACCCTGGGCACCCCGGGCATCAACGCCTATACCGCCGCCAGCCGGATTGAGGGCTTCGCCAACTCCTTCGGAGACAGCGGCGCGGCGGCCCTGTCCGTGTTCGTGGGTCAAAACACCGGCGCGGGCCGGCCGGAGCGGGTCCGGAAGGGCTATTTTGCCGCGGTAAAGTTGCTGGCGGGGCTGGGCGTCGGGATGGCGGTGGTAATGTTCGCGGGGGCGGAGTTCTTTTCCAAACTGCTGCTGCCCATCGGGGAGGGCCTGGAGCTGTCCTACAGCGTGGACTATCTGCGCACCATCTCCCTGTTTTACGTCCTGTGCTTCACCGGCAATTCCTTCGCCGGATACTTCCAGGGCATTGGCCGGCTGAACATCCCGGTGCTGGGGGCCACCTCCCACATCACCATGCGGGTTATCTTGTCCTGGGTCCTGGCCCGTCGCTTGGGGCTGCGGGCAGTGGCGGTGGCCACGGGCATCGGCTGGATCTGGGTGAATTACTTCTGGAGCCTGGTATTCCGGGGGAAGGTTTTAAAGCAAACGTAGAAAAAGAGCCCGGCCAGGAGCGCAAATGCTCCGGGCCGGGTTCTTTCATTACTTCAAAAATCCGTTGATGATCTGCTCCTCGGCCTCCTGCTCGGTGAGCCCCAGGGTCATTAACTTAATCAGCTGCTCTCCGGCAATCTTGCCGATGGCCGCCTCGTGGACCAGGCTGGCCTCCAGGCTGTTGGCGGTGACCTCCGGAATGGCGGACACCACCGCCTCGTCCATAATAATCGCGTCGCACTCTGAATGGCCGTAGCACCTGCCGTTGCCGTTGATCCGGGACAGGAAAATCTGCCTGGACCGGTCCCGGGCCACCGACCGGGAAATCACGTTGGCGTGGGCGTTCTCGCCGTCCAGCTCCACGGTGAAATCCGCCTTGGCCACCTGATCCCCGTGGGTCATGAGCTTTTCGTGGATAATCAGCGTGGCTCCATCCCCCAGCTTGGCATTGGTGGTGCGCACCGTGGAGTCGATGCCCTTGATCTGGGTGGTCTCCAGCTCCATATAGCTGCCTTCCTCCATCTCAATCACCGTCTGGGGGTTCATCACCCGCTCGCCGGAGCCCTCCCCCTCGCCGTAGTGGCGCTCGATATACCGGACCCGTGCGTTTTTCCCCACAAAGAACCGGTGAAGCCCGTCGTGCTGGGAGGTCTGGTCCCCGCAGTTGTGGATGCCGCAGCCAGCCACAATTGTTACGTCGCAATCCTCCCCGATGAAGAAATCGTTGTAGACCAGATCGGTCAGCCCGCTCTCGCTGATGACCACCGGGATGTGTACGCTCTCGTTCCGGGTACCGGGCTTGATAATAATGTCGATGCCGTCCTTGTCCGTCTTGGAGACGATCTCGATGTTGGCCGTGGAATTCCGGCCGGCCTTCGCGCCGTTGGCCCGGATGTTGTACGCGCCCTCGGGCACGTCGTGGAGCTGGGCCACCTGCTCCAGCAGGCTCTTCTGAATTGCGTCCATAAAAACCGCCTCCTTACCGCACTTTTTCTCTCAGGGCGCTGCACACGCCCCCAACCTCGCCCAGCAGCTTGGGGAGCATCTCCTCCCGGCTGCCCTCCTCCTTCACCCGGCCCTCGGACAATACCACGATCCGGTCCGCGATGTTCAAAATCCGCTCCTGGTGGGAGATAATCAGGATCGAGCCGTTGATTTTGGTGTGGAGCTGCTCAAACACCTGAATCAAATTGGAGAAGGACCACAGGTCGATGCCCGCCTCCGGCTCGTCGAATACGGACAGCTTGGTCCCCCGGGCCATAATCATGGCAATTTCAATGCGCTTCAGCTCGCCACCGGACAGGGAGGCGTCCACCTCCCGGCCGATATAGTCCTTGGCGCACAGGCCCACCTCGGACAGATAGGCGCAGGCCTCCGACACGCCAATGGACTGCCCCGCCGCCAGGGTAATCAAGTCCCGGACGGTGAGCCCCTTGAAGCGCACCGGCTGCTGAAAGGCGAAGCTGATGCCCTTCCGGGCCCGCTGGGTGATGTCCAGGCCGGTGATGTCCTCTCCGTCCAGAAGGACGCGGCCCTCCGTGGGGGTCAGAATCCCCGCGATCACTTTGGCCAGGGTGGACTTGCCGCCCCCGTTGGGGCCGGTGATGGCCACAAAGCGCTCGTCAATCCGCAGGTTAATGTCCCGCAGGATGCCCTTGTTGTCGCCATCCTGCTCTACGTCGTAGCTGATATGCTGTAATTCTAGCATAAATAGTCTCCTTCTTGTATATAAAACGCGAATGCTTCCGGTTTCTGGCTTATTATAGCATGGATAGGTCTTGCTATTCAATACACGTTTATACTATAATAGAGAAAAATGTTCGGGGGGGCCCCTGTTTATGCATACGAAGTATTATAATTCCTATCTTCTTGTGGACCTGGACCGGATGCGCCAGAACGTGGACTATCTCCTGGGGGAGCTGCCCCGGGGCGTGCAGCTGGTGCCCGTCCTCAAGGACGATGCCTATGGCCTGGGTCTGCTGCCCGTCGCCAAAACTCTGCTGGAATTTCCCGCCATCCGGACCCTGGCGGTGGCCCACGTCTCCGAGGGGGTTGCTCTGCGCCGGGCGGGGGTGGACCAAAAGACGGAGATCCTGGTCATGGGGGGCATCCCCAACCGGCTGCTCCGGCCAGCGGTGGACTATGAGCTCACCGCAGCGGTGGGCCGGCTGGGTCTGGCCCACGACCTGGCCCACCTGGCCGCCAAGCTGGGGACCACCGCCCGGATTCAGGTCAAAATCGAAACCGGCCTGCACCGCACCGGCCTGCTCCCCGGGGAGGAGCTGTCCCTGTTTTTGCAGGAGTTCTCCCGGTGCCAGCGGCTGCTGCGCATCACCGGGGCCTTTACCCACTTTGCCTACCTGTCGGACAAAAAGCGCACCCAGAAGCAGTTTGAGGACTATCTGGCCGGAACGGTCCAGCTGGAGGAGGGCGGGCTGACCCTGCCCATGTGCCACATCGCCGCCAGCGCCGCCACGGAGCTGTACCCCCAGTACCACCTGAACGCCGTGCGCATTGGCCGGCGGCTGAACTGGGACCACCCCACCCAGCCCACAGGCAAAATTCAGGAAACCGCCACCTGGCGCACCTATATTACCAATATCCGCCATCTGGACAAGGGGGAGCTGGTGGGATACAACGGGGCCTGCCGGCTGGAGCGGGACACGGCGGTGGCCACCATCGGCGTGGGCTACGGGGACGGACTCAGCCAGGAGATCGTCCAAAAGCACGGCCCTGTTCTGGTGTGCGGCCAGCGGGTCCCCCTGCTGGCCTGCTGCATGGATCAGGCCATGATTGACGTGACCGGCCTGCCCTGCCATGTGGACGACGAAGTCACCCTCTTCGGCTGGGACCGGCACGGGCACTTCCTCTCCTCCCAGGAGGTTTCGCTGCTGGCGGGGGACAGCGAGGGCTGCGGCCTCACGTCGGCTTTATCCCCCCGGGTGGCCCGGGTTTACGTCAAAACCGACCCCGCAACCGAAAATTGACATAAAAATACCCAAACGCAACGCCAAATCCCTGGAATTGCGGCGGGTGTTCCGGTAAGATGGAGCCATCCCAAACAAGGAGGAATTACTATGGCACTCTCGGAAAACCTGCAATACATCCGCGCCCGGCACAATCTCACCCAGGAGCAGCTGGCTGAGCAGCTGGATGTGACCCGCCAGTCCGTGAGCAAATGGGAGAGCTCTTTGAGCTTCCCGGAGATGGATACCCTATTAAAGCTCTGCGACCTCTATGACGTGAATCTGGACACCCTGCTCCGGGGCAGCCTGGAGCAGAGCCAGGTCAGCGACACCGCCCGGTACGACCAGTTCCGCAACCGCTTCACCTGGCGGGTGTCCCTGTCGGTCTTCGGCATTCTGATGGGGGTTGTTTTGTCCCTGCTGTGCGAGGCCCGGGGGCTGCCGGAGGAAATCTGCGGGGCGGTGCTGCTGCTGATTATCACCGTGGCCGCGGTGGTGCTGGTGTCCTGCGGCATTCAGTACGACCAGTTCTGCAAGCGCTTCCCCACCGTGGCGGATTTCTACACCCAGGACCAAAAGGACGCGTTTCAGCGGAAATTTGTCTGGCTGATCTCCGGCGGCGTGGGGGCTATTTTGTTCGGGACAGTCCTGCTGCTCCTGTTTTTAAGCCGGTATGAGGACCAGGAGCCCCAGGAAATCTACATCATGTGCGGCTTTCTGACCATTGTGGCCTGCGCCGTCCTGGCCTTCATCTACGCCGGGATGCAATGCGACAAGTACGACGTGGACAAATACAACCGGGAGAACAACCCCACCCCCAAACAGAAAGCCCGCCAGAATCTGATTGCCTGCCTCTGCGGCGCGCTTATGACATTGGTCACCGCCGCCTATGTGGGGCTTGGCTTGGCTCAGAACCAGTGGGAGAGCTTTTGGTGGCTGTTCCCGGTGGGCGGCATTTTGTGCGGGGTAATCTGCATCGCGCTGGACCCCTTCCGGAACGAGGATTAAAGGCGCACCTCCACCCATTTTCCCGCCTCCAAAAAATCCGGCCCCACCCGGCAGTCCAGCGCAAGCACCTCCACCCCCGCCTCCCGGGCCCGGCGCAGCGCCGCCCCAAACGCCGGGTGGGTCTCGTCGTTAGGCTGAAACCAGCCCACATTCTCCATCTGGACAATAAAGCACACGGCGGCCTCATACCCGGCCTCCCGGGCCCGGACCAGCTCCTCCAGGTGCTTCACCCCCCGCTGGGTTGGCGCGTCGGGGAAGAGGACATACCCGTCCCGCTCCAGGGTTACCCCCTTGACCTCTGCAAAACCGGCCCTCTCCCCGGCCTCCCAGTAGAAATCGAAGCGGGAGGCGCCGAATTTCGTCTCCGGCCGCAGCAAAGTCAAATTTTTTCGGAAGTGTCCCCCCTGGGCCCACTCCTGGAAGATTTTGTTGGGGGCCTGGGCGTCCATGTTAATGAGCCGCGCTCCCTTCTCCACCCCGACCAGGTCAAACCGGGTTTTGCGGTTTGGATTTTGGGATTCCTCCAGATAAACGGCCGCTCCGGGCACCAGAAGCTCCCGGCAGCGGCCTGTATTTTTTACGTGGCAGACCTCAATTTTTCCATCTATCTCCACATGGGCGATAAAACGATTGGGCCGGGCCTGAAAAAGCCCGGTTTTTATCCTGTTGTAGCGCATATAATCCCTCATCTCAGGCGGGCAGGAGGGGATTTCCCTCCCGGTCAAACCGCCAAATCACATGGGTCCGCCCCTGGATCTCCTCCACCCGCCCCAGGCAGAACAGGGGCGGCAGGGGGAAAGGCCGGTGGTGCTCCAAAGGCGCGGCCAGGGCGAAGCCCTCCCCCTCCGGCCGCCAGAGAAAGCCTCCCCACCCCCTGGCGCTCGCTTGCAGAATGGGGTCGGCCAGCAGCCCGGCGCAGTCCCGGCGCAGGCTCCACAGGGCGGAGGGCTTGGGCGGCTCCTGAAAGGAGAAGGCCAGAGCACACCGCCCTCCGGTGATGGGCCAGCAGCCCTGGCGGCGCAGCGCGTCCAGCGACAGGGTACGGCGCAGGGTCAGGGCCCCCTGCTCCGGCAGGAGGGTGCCCAGAGGCAGTTCTCCCTCCCGGCCGGACACAAATGCCTTGTAGAGCCCCCGGCCATCGTCCTTCCGGCGGACCTCCAGCCGGACCCGGAGTGCGTCCTCCTGCCAGGCGAGGCTTCCGCCTCCGTCCAGTTCCAGCTTCACGGCCTGTCCCCTCCCCTTTTTGTTGGCTTTGTTTACTGTATGCGCCGGGAGAAGCTTCCATGCGGGCCGGCTTTTTCTTCTGTAAAAAGAAACGCGCCTTCACAGAGTTCCCCCTGCAAAGACGCGTTTGTCCTCTCTTGTCACAGCAGCTTCAGATCCGCCACGGCATATCCAAACATCCCGTCGTTCGGCATGAGGGTGGCCTCAAAGCGCACCAGGGTGCTGCCGTCAGCAACGTCCGTCAGCTTGCCTTCCACCAAAAGGCGGCCTCCGCCCAGACTCCGGCTGCCGGTGAGCACAGTCTCCGCCAGCCCTTCGTCTCCCCGGGCCAGACGGTACTCATCCCTTTGGCCGTCGTAGGCCACATGACCGGCCAGGGCGGTGGGAACCTTGGGCAGACCCTGGAAATTGGGGAACAGGGCGCAGGCGTAATCAGCCGCCGTCTCAGCGGGAAGAATCAGCGTATCATCCGTCAGCTCGGCCCGGGTGTCCATCTGGCCATACAGGCTGAGCATATAGTACAGGCACTTCCAGGTAAACAGATCGCTCTTGCTGTACTCCAGATCGTTTTCCGCCATACACAGCACCAGCGCGTGGATGGGCGGGGTAACCGACTGGAGGGCATCTGTCTCGGCGGGGACGTGCCCGGGAATGAACGAATTCTCCGTCTGCGAGGCGGCCATCGCCGCGTTGGCCAGGGATAACACCAACAGTACCGTCAAACAAATGCTCAGGAGCCGCTTTTTCATAGCAGGTCCCCCCTTTCCTTTTTGTTGTATTCAGTATAGCAAAAATATTTGTAACCTTCTTCTCCAATGTGTTACGACTTGGTAAAAAATAGTTACAATTCGGTATCAAGAGAACATTTGATGAAATCTCCCGGTAAATAAATAGTGGGACGGTTAGATGCCTGTAATCTATTCTACAAATAGCATATCTCGGTGATAGGAAAGGTACTCATTCATACTTTTGTTTATTTGAAGGTTAAACTTCATCCCTTGGGATAGTCCAAGCCGCTTAATATTTTCAGCCCCAATCTGAGAAGATAAAATAATCTTGCCATATCTATCAAATGTAATGAGACCACGGTCAAAAAGTCTATCATAGGTAGCGCTAAGGAGAAGCCCGTTGTCAACACTTAAGCGCTCTTTATTAGAGCTGGCTGCCCATGGCTTAATGTGGCTTGCAACAAGCAAATCGGGATGGTCAATTCCCGTTATAATACAACGCCCATTATATTTATCAATGAGAGATTTTCTAAAGGCACCTTGACCTACTCGTGATTGAATGATGGCTGTTTTCTCAGTTTCGGAAATTTGTCCGTCATTCTCTATTGTCTCCATATAAGTACGATCGTCCGAATCTTCGGATATGGTATTAAGAAAATAGCGGTATTGCTTAAGCGCATTTCTGTACAACAGTTTTCTGCGAGTATTTTCTGTTGCAAAATCTCTATCGTTTACGATAAGAAAGATTGCAAGATCAAGTTCAAACGGTGACATATTTTCAAGCGGTTTTTGGATTGTGCCTTTTTGATGCATTTCCTTCGATATTGCGCCTACTGCATCAGAGTATGTATCAATAGAACTCTCTGAAAAACCAATATTCTGAGCCAGCCAGTCTGAAAAGGGATTGCTACTGTGAGTGGTAGATAATAATGCGGATGTACGGTTAGCGGAATCTGGATTGGCTTTCTTTTCTTCATTTACCCCGGTCGAATCTCTTTTAGATGCAATGCCAAGGTTACGTGCTCTTATCCTTATAGCCGCTAGCGTTCTATTGGACAGATATTTTTCCTGCAATTCTTCACTTGACATCTTACCATAGTATTTTTTTAATATTTCATCATCTTCTTTAGTCCAGACGGGTCTCTTGCACAACCTGATCCCAAGACTCCCTGCTTTCCCAATAATAGCCTTTATAGTTCTGTTCGGTAAATATTTTTCCCGCAGTTCCTCATTTGGAATTTTATTATAATATTTTCGTAATTTTTCAAGTTCTTCTTCAGTCCAGTTCAGATTTCTTGTTTGTGTAATGCCAAGAATACTAGCTCTTCCCAATATAGCCTGTGATGTTCTATTAGGCAGATATTTTTCCCGCAATTCTTCATTTGATATTTTGCCATAGTGTTCTTGTAATATTTCATCATCTTCTTTAGTCCAGTCGGGACTCCTTGGTGTCCCAATACCAAGGAGCATGGCTCTTCCGATAATAGCCTTTATCGTTCTGTCGGGCAGGTATGTTTTTTGCAATTTCTTATTTGATATTTTGCCATAGTATTTTTGTAACTTTTTAATCTCTTCCTCGGTCCAGTCGGGACTCTTTTCTGATGTGAGGCCAAGGTCAGATGCTTTCCCAAGGATAGCATCTACTGTTCTGTCAGGCAGATATGTTTTCTGCAATTCTTCTATTGATATTTTACTATAGTTTTCTTGTAACCTTTCAAGCTCTTCTTTGTTCCATTCTAGTCTCTTTGCTAATGCAATGCCAAGTTCAGATGCCTTCCGTTTAATAGATTGCGGTGTCCTGTTAGGTAGATATTTTCTCTGCAATTCTTTATTTGGCATCTTACCATAGTGTTCGTGCAACTTTTCAAGTTCTTCTTTCGTCCAGTCTTTGCCTTTCAATGGAACCCCTCCCTTTTATAATTCATTATAGCCAACGCGGTTAATCAAAGTCAAGGTCAAGGTCAAGCATGAAAGTATAGCATCAATATAGGCAATATTTTACCCTTGTTTTTGGACGTTGCGGTAGTGGCCAATCAATGTAATGTAGTGGTCTGGTGAAGCCAACCTTTTGTACCTTACATCTCAACTTTCAACCCTTGCAATTCCCGCGTCCTTTGCGCTATAATAAGCCCAATAGACAAAAGAGGAGGCGCCGCCATGAGTCGGGAGCGCGTTTTATCCCTGCTGCTGGGCCAGGAAGGATATCTGTCCGGCGAAGCCATGAGCCGGGAATTGGGGGTCAGCCGGGCCGCCGTCTGGAAGGCCATCGAGGCCCTGCGCCAAGAGGGCTATGCCATCTCCTCCGCTCCCAACCGGGGGTACCGGCTGGAGCAGGCCCCGGACCGCCTGCGGGAAGGGGAGCTGTCCGGTCCTCTGGCGGGCTGCACCGTCGGCAGCCATCTGCTGTGCCTGGAGCAGATCGACTCCACCAACACGGAGGCCAAGCGCCAGGCTATGGCCGGGGCGCCGGACGGTCTGGTGGTGCTGGCGGAGGAGCAGACCGGGGGCCGGGGGCGGCTGGGCCGGTCCTTTCAGTCCCCCAGGGGGACGGGGCTGTATCTGTCCGCCCTTCTGCGCCCCAGGCTGGCCCCGGAGACCGTTGCCAATCTCACCGCCTGGGTGGCGGTGGCGGTGTGCGACGGGGTAGAGGCCTGCTGCGGAGTCCGGCCCCAGATCAAGTGGACCAACGACATTGTATTAAACGGCAAAAAGCTGTGCGGCATCTTGACCGAGCTGGGCCTGGAAAGTGAGACCAACTCCCTGGACTATCTGGTCACCGGGATCGGCATCAACACAAACCAGCGCCGGGAGGATTTTGCCCCGGAAATCCGGGATATGGCCACCTCCCTGTCTCTGGAACTGGGCCGTCCGGTGCGCCGGGTGGAGCTGGCCCGGCACGTGATCCAGGCCCTGGACCGGATGTACCAGAATTTCCCGGAAAATAAGGCCGCGTACCTGGACCGCTACCGGCAGGACTGCCTGACCACCGGCCGTCCGGTGCAGCTGATTACCCCCACCCAGCGCCGGGAGGCCCAGGCGGTTGAGATCGACGGGCAGTTCCGCCTGGTGGTGGAGTTCCCCGACGGAAGCCGGGAGGCCCTGATGGCCGGGGAGGTCTCGGTACGGGGGATGTACGGATATGTGTAAAAAAGCAGCCCGGAACCGGGAGGTTCCGGGCTGTTCGCGTCAATTTTTCTTTGGTTTTGCCGTATCGGGATTGATCACCACAGGCGCCCAGTCCTTGGGATTTTTCTTCTGCTGGAGCATGGCGTAGCCCCAAACCAGCACGCCCGCCACGAGGTAGATCAGGAAAATCATCCAGGAGGCACCGTCCATGGCGTTGCCGTTGGTCCAAATGACCCACAGGCAGAAGATAACGCCAATGACCGTCAGCACCATCCCCGCCGGCGCCTGGTAGGGCCGCTCCCACTGGGGCCGGGTCTTGCGCAGCTTCATGAAGGACAGCACCACCAGCAGGTAGAGCAGGCCGGCCACCAGGCCGTAGAACGCGTAGACGTAGTTCAGCCAGTCCTCCGGGGCAAACACCATGAAGTACAGGGACAGCAGGCCCACCACAATGTTGGCCAGGGTGGGCTGGCCGTGCTTGTTCAGCTTCACCAGCCTGGCGGTCATCTGATGCTGCTGGCCGGCGCCGTACAGGGTCCGGGCCGCGCTGAGCCAGAAGGCGGACAGAGTCGTGATGCAGGTGAGCATACCCATGACGACTATGGCGACGCCCAGCCAGTGCATCCCGACCACGTCGGCCACCCGGGGGTCCACTATATCCGTCTCCGCCACCCACTCCATGGATACCACGCCGCCTACGCCGATGACCGCCAGGGCGTACACCAGCATTGTGAAGCCCAGGGAGCCGACAAAGGCCTTCCACAGGTCTTTTTGGGGGAAGTTGCTCTCCTCCGCCATCTGGGGAATCAGGTCAAAGCCGATAAACTTCATAATCAGCAGCCCCACGCCGGCGGCGCAGCCCGAAAACCCGAAGGGGAACCAGTCAATGTTGCTGAAGCTCCATTTCCCGCTGAAGATAAAGATGACGTCCGCCGTCACGGAGACAATCAGCGTCCCCCAGAAAAAGACGTTTTGCAGCTTCGCCAGGGTTTTCAGCTCGAAATTGGTCAGGAAGTACCACAGGATCAAAATCACGGCGGCCAGAACCTTCAGCTGGCCGGAGGTCACCGGCAGCAGGTAGGGCAGCATGGACGCAATGCCCATTGAAACGGTGGGCATCGCCATGATGTACATCAGCAGCAGCAGCCAGAAGGTGACAAAGCCGCTGTGCCACCCAAAGGCGTTGGTCACCCAAATGACCTCGCCGCCGGCGTAGGGCAGCATGGCGGTCATCTCCGAGTAGATCAGGCACAGGGGCAGCACCATCAGGGCGCACAGCAGAAACGAAATCACCGCGCCGCCGCCGGCAATGGCAAACCACTGCTTGATTTCCACCATCCAGCCGGCAATCATCCCGCCGGCGGCGATGGCGATCATGCTGGGCAGGCTGAGTGATTTTTTTAAATTGGTGTCTCCCATAAAAAGACCCTCCCTTTTTCTATTCGGCGCGGCCGATGCTCTGCTGGATCAGGGCCACCGTCTCCTCCGTGGTCAATACGTCACAGTAGATCACGCTCATGATTTTCAGCTCCGCCTCGTGCAGCTCCATGCAGGCGGCGGCGCAGGCGTCCTCCACACAGATCACCTTCAAGCCCGCGTCCGCCAGACCCCGCACTGTGCTGGCCACGCACTGGTCGGTGACGATGCCGGTCACCACGACGGTCTCAATGCCCATAAACTGCAGCAGCTGGAGGTAATTGGTCCCTGTGGTGACGCTGTCGGTGGTCTTGTTGACCACAATCTCGTTTTTCATGGGCTTCAGCTCGTCCACAATCTGCGCCCCTTCGCTGTCGATATGGACCAGCATTCCGTTCCATCCCTCCGACTTCTGCACCGGGGAGCGGTCCTCCCCGTCCTCCCGCAGGCAGGCAATCCGCCCGTAGGAGACGGTCATGCCGTTGGCCCGGAACACGTCCAGCAGCCTTTTGTTATTGGGCACCACCACCTGCTCCAGCCGGTCGTAGAAGGGAAGCCATCTCTCCCAGTCCCCTGCGGCCTTCAGCTTCTCCGCGTCCCCGATCTCCCGGGAGACAAACTCCTTTTGCAGATCCACCAGGAGCAGCGCCGTTTTTTTCGGGTCGATAACCGGGTCGGCCACCTCCGGCTGCTTTGCGTAGTAAAAGCTCAAATATTTTTCCTTCACCTTCATGTTTTACGGTTCCCCCTTTTTCTCTTCACGCCTCCCCGCCGGACGCGGCGAAGCGCACAGGCTGACGGATGTGGAAGTCGGCTCCCGGCGCGGCGTAACGAAGGTTGGTAGAGATTACGCCGCGCCGGGAAGAGCCGCATCCCGCACAAAAAGAAAATTCGAAAAAGTGTACTTTTAAAAATGATTTTTTAAAATGTATAAAACCTACAAAAAATTCAGAAAATAAAGAAAAAACTATTGCAAAGCGATATATCCTGTGCTAAAATGAGAATACAAAAAGGGATTTGCAAAAGTACACTTTTGCAAATCCCTACTGTTCTCCATGGCCCGCCTCATATTTTCTGGCCTTGGTATAAAAGGTGCCCGCGGGCATTCCACAGGCCTGAGCCGCCTGCCGCAGGCTCAGTTTTTTCTCCCGCCAGTCCCGGTGAACCGCATGAAAATTTCCTGGCAGCGGACGTGGGGGACGGCCAAACCGTACCCCGCGCCCCTTGGCTGCGGCAATGCCCTCCGCCTGCCGCAGCCGGATGTTTTCCCGCTCATTCTGGGCCACAAAGGATAAAATTTGCAGCACCAGGTCCGCAATAAAGCTCCCCAACAGATCTTTTCCGCTCCGGGTATCCAGAAGCGGCATATCAATGACGCAGATGTCCGCGCCAATCTCCTTGGTCAGCACCCGCCACTGCTGTTGGATCTCCCAGTAATTTCGTCCCAGCCGGTCGATGCTCTTGATGTACAGCAAATCGCTGCGCTCCAGCCGCCCCACCAACGCCCGATACTGGGGGCGGTTAAAGTCCCGTCCCGACTGCCGGTCGATGAAGATGTTCTGCTCTGGGATGGACAGCTCCCGTATGGCGATCAGCTGCCTGTCCTCCTTTTGATCCCTCGCACTGACCCGGACATACCCATAGATTGCCAAGCGTTTAACCTCCTTTTTTCATGTTTCCCTTCTACTTTACTGGAAAATTCGACAAAAGTCTACCCAAATACGCAGAAAACAGGACCTCCGGCGGGCCGGAGGTCCTGGGTGTGTAACGGAATCAGCTCGCCGGTCCCATCAGAACGGGCTGGAGCTGCAGCCCCTCCAGGGCGCATTCCGCCGCCTCCGCCACCAGGGAGAAGTCCGCCACAATGGACGCGGGCTTTTTCTCCGGGTCGTCCTGGCGGAAGGGGACAAGGTACAGGTTTTTCCGCCCCATCAGCGCCCCCAGGTTGCCGGCAGAGCCGGCCAGCCCGTCGTTGGTGGAGGGCGCGAGCAGAATGGGCCGGTCGTTGCGCAGGTGGGCCTTGGCCGCCATCGTCACGCAGGTGTCGGTGACCCCGGCCGCCAGCTTGCCCAGGGTGTTCCCCGTACAGGGGGCGATAATCAGCAGATCCAGCAGCTTTTTGGGCCCGATGGGCTCCGCGTCCCGTATGGTGGCAATCACCCGGCGGCCGCAGATCCGCTCCATCTCCCGCATCAGGTCGTGGGCCTCGCCGAAGCGGGTGTCTGTGGCGGCGGTACACTCCGACACAATGGGCACCACCCGGGCAAACCGGGCCCTGACCTGCTCCAGAGCGGCCATCGCCTGGGCGTGGGTGCAGAAGGACCCGCACATGGCGAATCCTACGGTGTAATCTTTCACAGGATACCTTCCTCTCTTCCACAGGCCGGGCTACCGGCCCAGCTCGTGGAGAATATGATACACGGTGTCCCGGACGGCGGCGCCGGCGCTGACCGGAGCCACCTTTCCGGGCAGAGACAGGGCCCAGACCACCGAACGCCCCAGCCGGGCGGCTTCCTCCAGGTCCACCCCTCCCGGCTTGCTGGCCAGATCCAGCACCAGGCAGTCCGGCTTCAGATCCGCCAGCTCCGCCTGGCCCAGCACCCGGGCCGGGACGGTGTTGACCACCAGGTCGTAGCCGCACAGCCAGCCGGCCAGATGACTGGTGTGCTCCGCCCCATAGCCCAGGGCCCGGGCCCAGGCCAGATGCTCATACCGGCGGGCGGCCACGCTGACCCGGGCCCCCAGGGCCGCCATGCGCTGGGCCACCAGCTTGCCGGTCCGGCCATAGCCGATCACCAGCACCCGGGCCCCGCTGAGGGTGATGGGCAGCTGTTCCATGGCAATCTGGATGGCTCCCTCGGCGGTGGGCACCGCGTTGGCGATTTGCAGCTCCTCCCGGGCGAAATAATCCTGGATGGACAGCCGCCGCTCGGCGGCCAGGGCGGACGTGGCCGGATCCAGCATCCCGCCGCAGATCACCTGCTCCGGGGTCATGGCATCCAACAGATCCACCATGGGAATCTGCCGGCCGGACAGGGGGGCGTTCAGCCGTCCCTTTCCGTCCGACGCGGGCAGGGGCAGCACCACGCAGTCCCCCTCCCCCATGCGGGCGGTTCCCTTCTCCACCGACAGAAGGCCGGCGGGCTCCACGCCATCCTCCAGGGCAAAGGTATGTACCCGGTGGCCATCCTCCGCCAGAAGCTGGGCCAGCTTGGCCTGGCGCATATCCCCGCCCAGGACCCAAAAATTCAGTGCACGTCTCATTGCGTTCCCTCCAAAAAAGCCGCCGGGGCGGCAAGTCGTCACAAGCCAGTATATGACACGGCGGCTTTGAGGGACACTTCTTACTTGCACTCCGGAAAAAAATCCGGTATAGTAATCTGGAAGGGATTTGATACGATGCGTATTATGGCTATTGACTTCGGCGACGCCCACACCGGAATCGCCATCTCCGACCCCACCGGCCTGCTGGCCGGCTTCACCACCACCATTCACAGCCGCAAGCCTGAGCTCGTGGTCCAGGAGATCGTCAGACTGGCCCGGGAACGGCAGGTGGAGGAATTTGTGCTGGGCTTTCCGAAAAACATGGACGGCACCGACAGCCTGCGGGCCCCCCTCTACCGGGATTTTGCCGCTCTGCTGGAAAAGGCTCTGGGCAAATCCCCCGTTTTGTGGGACGAACGGCGCACCACCGTGGACGCTCACCGGATTTTGTTCGACGCGGGCAAAAACGGAAAAAAGCGCAAAAAAACCGTGGACGCCGTGGCAGCCAGCCTGATTCTGGAAAGCTATTTGACCTTCCGCCGGACACAAAAACCCCCGGTTCCATAGGAACCGGGGGTTTCGCCTATCTTTTGTTCTTTTTGTAGAGAATATTCAGGCCCTTGAGCAGCAAATCCCGCTCCAGGCTCATTTCCCGGCGGCACAGAGGGGCGATAAACTGGGCCATCCCCCCAGTGGCCACCACCCTGGCGGTGAAGCCCAGCTCTTCCTCCACCCGGTCCAGCATCCCGTCCAGCATGGCGGCAGTTCCGTACATAATGCCGGAACGCATACAGTCCACCGTGTTTTTGCCGATCACCTGCTTGGGCCTGTCCAGGCTGATGCCGGGCAGCTGGGCGGTGCGGCTGGTGAGGGCTTCCAGAGAGATGTGCACTCCGGGGATGATACATCCCCCCAAATAGGTGTTCCCCCGGCCCACCACTTCGATGGTGGTGGCGGTGCCCAGGTCCAGGAGAATCAGCGGCGGTTCATACTCCGCCAGGGCGGCCACCGCAATGACAATCCGGTCGCTGCCCACCTGGGCGGGGTTGTCCATCAAAATGTTCAGCCCCGTTTTGACTCCAGGCCCCACTACCATGGGTTCCCGCTTCGTCACCTTGACTACACCCGTTTTCACGGAGTTAAATACCGGCGGCACCACCGACGAGATGATGCAGTCCTCAATCTCTTCCACCGGGATGTTGAACAGACCCAGGGTGTTTTTGATCTCCCCTCCGTATTGATCGGAGGTTTTTATACGGTCCGTAGCCAGGCGGGCCTCGAACACGATCTGGTCGTTCTCGACGCCGCCCACCACGATATTGGTGTTGCCGATGTCAATGGCAAGAAGCATAGCCGTTCACCTCAAGGTTTTGTTTAGTGCTCCGCCGCAGGGCGCAGGGTGGGCACATGGAGCAGTGCCTTTCCGACGGCAGTCACCAGAATGGCGGCGGCAGCGGCCTCCGCCACGCCGGAGGTACCCACAACCCCCAGTACCACGTCCAGCACCGCCTCCATAGCGATGTTCTTCATGGCGGCGTACTCCGGCCGCAGCAGGAAATAGATGCTGCCCATGACCAGGCCGGTGTTGGTCATGGCCCCCGCCACGCCCACCACGGGCAGGGCGATCAAATCGTTGACTTTCCCTTTTTTCAGCGCAATCCACAGCCATCCGGCCACCACACCAATGAGAATCCGGCAGCCCAGCGCAATCCACACCGCCTTCAGCGCCCCCGGGAGGGAGGTCGCCAGGAAGGGAGAAAACGCGAAGGACAGGGCACTGGGGGCGGTGGTGTTGGTCCACAGGGAGCAAAGACCGAATACCCCCCCCAAAATCCCGCCGCCCAGGGGTCCCAGCAGCACGGCCCCGATAATAACCGGGATGTGAAGCGTGGTGGCTTTAATCAGGGGTAGCGGGATCAGCCCGATGCCGGTGATGTTGAGGAGCAGCTGTACGGCGGCAAACATTGCCACCCCCGCCAGCCAGCGGGTGTCTTTTGCGCGGTTTTTCATAAAAATACCTCCTGCTGCCGCTCCCTTCTTGGGATGCAGCGCAATATTTAAGAGGGCGAGGGTCAGGCCCGGCCCTCTCATGGTGCCCATTATACCGGACAAAACGCTGGATTGCAAGGAAAATCTATGCTATACTTTTTGGGTGAGGTGATTCGATGAAATTCCTTCCCGCCCTTGCGGAGCATGAAAAACCGGTTTTCCGTTTGGTTCAGAATACAATCCGCAGCATTTATCCCAATTATTACTTAGCGGAGATTGTGGATTTCTTTGCCTCCCTCCACAGCCAGGAGGCCATTTCCCGGGACATCGCCGCCGGACGGGTCTATGTTCTCCTGGACGGCCCCCGGCTGGCGGGAACCGGAACCCTTCGGGAAAACCACATTACCCGGGTCTTTGCCGCGCCGGATTTTTTAGGGAAGGGCGTTGGCCATTTGATTATGGAGCCGCTGGAGGGTATTATTTTTGAAAATTATGACACAGCGTATTTAGACGCCTCCCTCCCTGCCGGACGCTTTTACGACAGACGGGGCTACCGGACGGTCCGCCATGAAAAGTGGCCCGTGGA
Source organism: uncultured Oscillospiraceae bacterium (assembly GCA_910588455.1). GTDB lineage: Bacteria > Bacillota > Clostridia > Oscillospirales > Oscillospiraceae > Lawsonibacter. The sequence continues at coordinate 21,941 of CAJUPG010000006.1, read as the reverse complement.
AAACGGGAGAATTTTGGTCTACGAAGTGATGGAAAAAACGAAAATTACTTGAATACGTTTATAACATATTGTATAATAAAATCAAGATTCAGAAAGGAGGAACATCTCTATGGGTACGGAAGCGGAACGCCAGGATACCAGAAAAGCAATGGCCTTCGACCTGTGTAATATTATTGATGAGGACCCATCCCAGGAAACCTACACCAAGGAGGAAATCAAAAAAATTATTCGGGTCTATGTCACCACCGCCGACCAGAAATAAACAAAAATATCCCCCGGAGATTCATTCTCCGGGGGATATTACTTTACCTGTCGGAATCGGGCTTAGCCCAAGGTCACCAGCAGGTCGTCGGTGTTCACGGTGCTGCCGACCGTCGCGGCCACAGCCTTGACGGTGCCGTCCACAGGAGCGGAAACCTCAATCTCCATCTTCATGGCCTCCAGGATCACCAGCACGTCGCCGGCCTTCACGGCCTGGCCGGGCTTGCATTCCACCTTGAACACGTTGCCGGGCATGGGGCTGTTCACGGCCGTCTCACCGGCTGCTACAGCGGCGGGAGCCGCGGCAGGCGCAGGCGCAGGCGCGGGAGCAGCAGCGGGAGCCGGAGCGGCCGCAGGGGCGGGGGCAGCGGCAGGAGCCGCGGCCACAGGGGCGGCGGGGGCGGCGGCGGCAGGGGCCGGACCGTCGGCCCGCTCCACGGCCACCTGATAGGGCTTGCCGTCAATGGTGACGGTAAAGGTACCGGTGCAGTCGTCCCGGACGCCCATCACCAGATGGGGGGGCTGATAGCTGGCGGCGAAGGGCGGGATAGGACGGGCGGTGTAGCCGGGCATGGCCGGGGCCGGCGCGGCGGCGTAGTACACCGGAGCCGTGCGGGGGGCGGGCCGGGGCGTCGCGGGAGCCTTGGGAGCGGGAGCCGCAGCGGGCGCGGCAGCCTTGGGCTCCTCCTTCTTGGGGAAGCCGGCCTCGCGGTCCTTGAAGAAGGCCATCGCCACCTGGGGGAAGGCGATGTAGCTCAGCACGTCCTCGTCGCTCTTGGCGGTAGCGCCCAGCTCCTTCTTGGTCTTTTCAAACTCGGGCTCCAGAGAGTCGGCAAAGCGGCCCTTGACCACGGGGGTGTTGCCCAGAATCTTCTTCTGAATCTTGGCGTCGATGGGGGCGGGGGTGCGGCCGTACTCGCCGCGGCAGTAGGCCTTGATCTCCTTGCCCACCACCTTGTAGCGCTCGCCGGCCAGCACGTTCTGCACGGCCTGGGAGCCCACCATCTGGCTGGTGGGGGTGACCAGGGGAGGATAGCCCATGTCGGCCCGGACCTTGGGGGTCTCGGCCAGGGCCTCGTCCAGCTTGTCGATGGCGTTCATCATCTTCAGCTGAGAGATCAGGTTGGACAGCATACCGCCGGGGATCTGATAGTTGAGGCACTGGGTGTCGGTGGCCATGGAGATGGGGTCCAGGGTGCCGTCCTTGATGAAACCGGCCCGGACGCCCTTGAAGAAGTCGGCCATCTTAATGAGCACCTTGTCGTCCAGGTCCACCTGATAGCCCAGGGAGCGCAGGGCGTAGGCCAGGGTCTCGGTGGCGGGCTGGGCGGTGCCGCCGGACATGGGGGAGATGGCGGTGTCCAGCACGTCGGCGCCGGCTTCCACGCCCTTCAGGCATGTCATGAAGGCCAGACCGGTGGTGCAGTGGGTGTGGATGACCAGGGGCAGCTCGGGCACGGCGTCCTTGATGGCGGACACCAGGTCATAGGCCTCCTTGGGGCCCATAATGCCGGCCATGTCCTTGATGCAGATGGACTTCACGCCCATCTTCTTCAAATCCTTCACCATTTTGACGTTCTTCTCCAGGGTGTGGACGGGACTGGTGGTGAAGCAGATCGTACCGGAGGCGTGGGCCCCCTGCTTCACAGTCTCGTCGATGGCCACCTCCAGATTACGCACGTCGTTGAGGGCGTCAAAAATCCGGATGATATCAATACCGTTTTTCACGGAGTGCTCCACGAATTTGCGCACCACGTCGTCGGGGTAGTGCTTATAGCCCAAGATGTTCTGGCCCCGGAGCAGCATCTGCAGCTTGGTGTCGGGCATTTTTTTGCGGATTTTCCGCAGGCGGTCCCAGGGATCTTCCCGCAGATAGCGCAGGCACACGTCGAAGGTAGCCCCGCCCCACACCTCGGCGGAGTAGTAGCCGGCCTTGTTCATGGTCTCCAGGATGGGCTCGAACTTGTCGTAGGGCAGACGGGTTGCGATCAGCGATTGGTTCGCGTCGCGCAGCACAGTCTCCGTGAAATTTACTTTTCTCATGTTGATTCAACCTCCATATGGCTGTTTTTGGATGCGCTTGTTTCTATTCTAGTATATCTCTTGTCTGGATGCAAGCCTTTTTTTGCTGAATCAATAAGTCATTGCCTTATGCAGCACAACGGCCATCTCCGCCCGGTTCAAAGTGCCCCGGGGATTCAGATTTCCCTTGCTGTCGCCGGACAAAATGCCCATCTGCACCATACAGGACACGGCCCCCTGGGCGTAGCCGGAGGTGCGGCTGCCGTCCCGGAAGGAGTTCAGGCTGGAGGCGCTGCCGTCATACAGGGTCCATCCAGCGCTCTGCATGGCCTTTTGCAGCATGACCATGGCATCCTGGCGGGTGACGGAGTCGTTGGGGCGGAACCGCCGACCGTCGCCGGACACCACGCCCAGGTCCTTCAGCGTCCCCACGGCGTTGGCGTAGTAGGCGGTGTTGGGCACGTCGGCAAAGCCGCTGCCCACGTGGGAGCTGCTCAGGTCAAAGGCCTTGCACAGCATCAGGGCAAAATCTCCCCGCTTGATGGCCCGGCTGGGGCCGTACTGGGCGGCGCCCACGCCGGACACTACCTGGTTGGAATACAGATAGTCTACCGCACTGGCGGCCCAGGCGTAGCTGCCCACCCCCACGTCGCTGAAGTAGATGGAATTGGAACGGGAGGTGACGGTGATCTCTACAGTCCCCCCAAAGCTCTCTCCGCTGGTGGTCACCCCGGTGTAGGGGATGGACACGGTGCCGGAGTACCCGGCCCTGGGGGTGAAGTTCAGGCTGTTGATGGAGGGATTGCCGCTGTAATGGTAGCTGGTGCTGGTGCTGGTGCCCAGATTCCCGCTGTGCAGCCGTCCGGTGCTGGCGGCGGGGGGATTGGTGAAGCTGATGTAGGACAGCGCGCCGGGGGCCACCCGGGCGAAGTCGGCGGCCTGGAAGTGGACCGTGTCATACTCGGTGGTGTAGCGCACCGTGCCGTTGGCCTGGGGCTGGTTGATCCGGATGTTCACGGTACCGTTGTACTGCTGGCCGTTGTTGGTGTAGCCGGTGTAGGAGATGGCCACGTCGCCGATGAAGGTGATGTTGGGCACAAAGGTCACCCGGTCCAGGTAGTTGGAGCGGCCGTAGTAATACTGGTTGGAGGAGGACACCCGGATCTGGTCCTTGCTGGAGCCGCTGCTGTAGTCGTAGTACAGTATGCCCCGGTTGGAGCTGGGCAGGGCAAAGCGCACATAGTTGAGGCTGTAGCCGGTGACCTCCCGGGCGTAGTTGTCGAAGTCCGCCGCATTGAAGGTCAGGGTCTGGCCGGAAGTGATGGTATAGCTCAGATCCGAGCGGCCCGGGCGGACCTCAATGGAGACGGTGCCGCTGAAGCGCTCGCCGCTGAGGGCCTCCCCGGTGAAGGGGATCTCCACTGTACCGGTGTAGCCCCGGGCGGCGGTAAAGACCACGTTGCTCAAGGCCCGGCGGTTGTTGGGCGTGACGTAATAGCGGTCGTTGGTGCTCACGGCCCGCTGGTTATAGGTCAGGCTGCCCCGGCTGCTGTCGGGCAGGCGGGTGAACTGCACATAGTTCAGTCCCCGTCCGGTGAGCTGCTGGCACAGGTTGTTGAAATTCTGCTGGCCAAAGGTGACGCTCTGGCCGGGGCCCACGGTATAATGCAGATCGCCGCTGCCCTGGATGCTCACGTTAATCTCAACGATACCGCTGATCCGGGTGCCCTGGGTGTCAATCACCTCAAAGGGGATCTCCACCGCGCCGTCGAAATCGCTGGCGCACACAAAGCTCACCTGATCCAGATAGGGCTGGCGGTTGCTGTAGTAGCTGGCCCCGGTGGTGACAGGGGTGCCGGAGCCGGAGCGATAGTTGTAATACAGGGTGCCCTGGCTGGACAGGGGCAGCTTTGTAAACTGGATGTGGCTCAAATTGCCGCCGCCCATGGTGCTCAGGTAGCTGCGGAAGTCGCTCAGGCGCAGGGTGGCTGTCTCGCCGGGGGCGATGTTGTACACGGGGCCCTGGGCGTTGCTCTGGGTGACCTCAATGGTCACTTTATTGCCGGTGAAGCGGCTGCCGCTGGTGTTGAAGAGCACAAAGGGGATGGAGACGGTTCCCCGCCAGCCGGCGGCGGGAATAAACGTGATCCGGTCCAGATCCGACGCCTTGTACTCCACGTCGTTTTTCACCACCGCCTCATAGTCGCTCTCGCTGTTGTAGCCCAGGTAGAGGGTGCCCCGGCTGGGATCGGGGACAGAGAAGATCACCTTCCCCACCGAGATGCTGGACAGGGACTGGCTGATGCGGTTGAAGTCGGAGCCCACGAAGTGGACCGGAGCGCGGTTTACGGTGGAGTAGGTAATCTCCTGCTGGGCGGTCTTCAAGTGGACCTCGATGGTGCCGTTGACGCTGCGGTTGTCGCTTCTGCGGGCGGTGTAGGGGATTTTCACCACGCCGCTGGCTCCGGCGGCGGGCACGTAGGTCAGCTTGTTCAGCTCCGTGTTCGCAAAGCTCTCACTGGTGCCGATGGCCCGGCCCTGCTCGTCGTCGCTGTGCCAGTCGTAGTAGATAATGCCGCCGGAAGTGGGGCACACCAGCCCGGACAGCACAGACAGGTCTCCGTTGGCCGCGTTCACCAGCTGGCTGCGGATGTCGCCGAAGTTCAGGGGGGCGGCGCGGCTGATGTTATTCACCACAATGGTGGTTTTCGGGTTGTTGGTGATGGTCACGTTCAGGGTACAGCTATAGCCGTTATAGCCGGCCACCCGGGCGGTGATGATGGCTTCGCCGGTTTTCGCGCCGTACAGGGTGGCGGTATGGCCGTTTCCGTCCTTCTGCACGTCCACAATCTCCGGGTGGTTGCTGCTCCAGGTGACAGTGGCGATGCCCGTATCCAGGCCCACGATCTCCACCGCCAGAGAGCGGCTGTCCCCCTCGTACATACTGACGGAGGTTACCTTCTGCCCGTTATCCCCAGGCTCCTTGATGAACATACCGTTGACGCGCACCGTACAGGTGTCGGTCAGGTGCTTGCCGTCCGCGTCCGTCTCAACGGTGGTAACGGTAATCGTGGCGGTGCCGGGGCCGATGGCCGTGACAAGGCCGTCGTTGCTCACGGTAACAACGTCCGATTTCCCATCCTCCGCTTTCCAGGTCACGCCGCCGGCGCTGGAGGGCAGCACGGAGGCGGTCAGGCGGAAGGTGTCCCCGGGGGTCAGCGAAAGGCTGTGCCGGTCCAGGGATACGCTGCTCACCGCCAGAGAGGTGACAGTAAAGTCTTTGCTGCCCGCAATACCGCTCTGGACCACATTCCCTGTTTTGCTGTTGGTCACCTTGGCGGTCACCTGAATCAAATGCCGGTCTGCAACTTCACCGGTCAGCCTCACGTTGGCGTTATTCCCGCCCTGGGTTTCCAGTTTCACGCCCTGGGAGGTTTTCCAGTCGAATTCGGTGGTGAAATAATCCGGCATTGGTACGTCAGCGCCGTCCACCCTGGCCTTGACCTCCGCCGTCCACTCCACCATTTTGCCGATGGGGGCGGTGTCGGCGCCGTTGAAGGAAATGTAAAATTCATATTTGTCGTCTGGAATCTCCGCCGGCGGGTCCGTCGGCGGGGTTGTCGGGTCGTCCGCGAACGCCGCCGGAACCAGCGAAAACACCAGAACCAGCGCTAAAAACAGGGAAAAAATCCGTTTTGCTTGCTTTGCTCCCATTTGTTCCACTCCTCCACATTTTAATAGGGTTGTGCGGGAGCGGATTTGCTCCGCTCCCGCTGTGTGCGGTTAGCCCCAGGTGACGGTCCAGTAGCCTTTTTTCACCGGAACTTCAATAATCAATCCAGAGTCATTATCAGGGTCAGGTTTCGGATTAACCTCCTGCTCCAGTTCTATCTTTTCATGGAATTGAAGCATCAGCTGCTCTTCTCTTGTGGTTCCGGCAGAGTTGGCAATTTTACCATCATCGGGCAAAAACAAAACAGCACCGTTCTTTACGCCCGTATAATGAATTACAAATGTAGTCGCAGCCGCCACACTGCTGCCATTCACACTCAAGCTCACACCACTCGGCGTTGAAATGATCTGTGTAATAGATCTGGTATCCGCTTGTTGGGTTGCGCCCGAAGGACTCGAATTAATTTTATACGTTTTTTGCACGCCATTTGGCTGATCTGTAGAAGCTTCAATCACAACCTGATGAAGAGGGCCATCAAATCGGAGCGTCAGATCGCCTTCCCAGCCATCAGCGGTTTGTTTGGTTGCCGTAAACGCTTCCTCACCAGTCGGGCCGGTATACTTCGGAACCTTCGTAACCGGTTTGGCTACGTTGTCGATGGCTCCAAAGCTATCGTACTCTTCTACTTTATAGTCGCCCATCTTCTCTACCGCTTCATGGTGACCCACCACAAGCACATAGTGCTGTGCGTCATCGCCCATATTGTTAATTGGCTGTGTTTTCCGGGTGACTTCCGTCATATCAACGGCCTTGCCAGAATCCGTGGGCCGCCCCAACGTATTGTAATCCAAAGAGGTCTGGCGGATAATAGCGGCCACTTCTCGCTTTGTTGCATCACTGGCTAACGCATCAAAAACGCTGAAGTTTCTGTATTTCTCTTCACTTCCGGTATACCGGCGCGTCATTGCCTGAACCAGCGTCAGTTCTCCATAGGCTGTTTCATCATTATTGCTTACGCCATCCTTCATGTAGGCCCCTACAACATTTTCACCAGCTACACCCGACTCCTTCATTTTTTTCGTGAGCAGTTTTGGCAGGAACTGAGTCGTGTAGACGATATAATCCAGATACGAGGGTACACTGTTATCAATTTGGAATGTCGCGTTTGTGTTGTCACGCCCCACAATAATCTGCGGATTGGTTACCGGGGTCGTCTCAAACTGATACACCCAGACCTTGGAAAGCTGCTGGCCCGTGTTGCTCTTCATCACGAAATAGGCGAAATACAGCGTCTGCGGGGCCAGGCCCTCCACGAGAATGGGCATACTGTTGTTCGTGGTTGTAATAGGAGCCTCATTCCACTTTACTTCGTTGGGGTCGAAGTATTTCGCGGGCTCCTGAATCTTACCATTACTGGGCTCCAGGAGATGGCCGTTGGTTGCGTCGATTGGGTCATTCTTTGCTGTGCCGGGCTGCGGTCCCACTTCATTCACAATCACTTTGCCGTTGGTGTCCTTGGTGATGCTCTTTGGGATCTGAGCCAGGGGGATGGTCTGCCCTCCGTTGCCGTGCGTATGGCCGGTCCCCGTGGAATTATCCCAGGTGGTTCCAATCGCCGGACTGTACCGGTAGCCGGGGTCACCCTCTTCGATAATGTTTCCATCCTTATCTCTTGCCACATCGACCGGGGCGATGACATAGTACAGCTGTCCCGGCGGGGTGGTACGCACGTTGATGGTCACCTTGTCGGCCTCAGGGCAGAACTCCGGGAACAGGTTGGAGAACTGGGGCACGGTATAGTCGTAGAAGGTGTGGGGCAGGGCGAAATCGTCGGGATTGCCCACGTTTTTGCCGCCTCTGGTCATGCCGTCTTTTAAGAACTGCTCCCAACGGGCGGTGGTAATACCGCCCTTCAGGCCGCTGATGTTGTTCTGATAACCGGCGGCAATTTTAATGTCCATGTCCACCGTGCCGGTCCAGGCGCCGGGGTCGTTGGTCTCCTGCATATAGGTGACCGTTGCGACAAATTCATAGGTGTAATCCTGGTCCAGGGTCTTCAAAATAGGCAGCTTGCCCGCGTCGTAGTTATAGAACGCGTTGCCGTACAGGTTCGCGCTGCTGCCCTTCTCGGCCCGGCCGCTGTTGCCGATATAGACCCAGTCGTTATCGTCCAGCGTAGTGTCCTTGCCGTCTTCCATTTTGGGGAATACATCCCGCGTTTTGACCGCCCCGGAGGAATCCGTTACCCGGGCGTACAGGTCAAACTGCATCGTCTCGCTGGGGAAGAACAGCATATCGTAGAAAATGCTCTCTTCCGCGTTCGATGTGGTCAGCGGGGTCATTTTAAAGGAATAATGCAGCTCCGCATTTTTCGCGTTTGTTCCAGTCAGCGGCTTTCCGCTCGAGTCGCGCACAAAAGGCCCCTTTTCACTGGTCAGCTTGTCGTTAAAGGCCAGATTCACCTGGGCAAACATAATGGTAAAATCATCCAGCTTTGTGGCGGGCATTTCATTCGTGGCAGAGGTAGTATCGGTAATGCCCTCCGTACGGAAGTAGTAGCTGCCGCCGCTGGTCAGATGCAGGCCCGACGCGGGGAAGGTGACAATCATGTTTCCTTCATTGTCCGCCTCCACTTTTGCCTGCGTATAGTCCAGCACCCAGTCGTTGTTTTCCGGGGGTGCTTTGACATTAGAGGGCACCTGCTGTTCCGGCGCACTGTTGGCGTAGTACATCTTGATGCACCTGGACAGCGCGTCGGCGAGGATCGCCTGGGCCTCCTTCTTTGCCTGATCCGTAGTCGCGGCCTTCACCTTATTGTAGAGCTCCTCAAAATTTTCGCCGGTCGCCCCACAGCGGATGGCCTCGTCAAACACCAGCATAATGTCGGTGTCCACCCAGGGGTCCTTGCCGATCACGTTGCCCTCCGCGTCCTTGATCTCGGTGTAGCGGTTGAAGTCCACATACACCTTGGGCGGGTTCTCATCGGAGGTGTGGATGGTCATATGCTGTACGCTCACGGAGAAATTCCCCTGCTCGTCCTGGGCCACGAAATACAGCTCATAGGCGGTTTCGGGCTCCAGGCCGGTGATGTTCAGGGTGCCCGTCTGGCCCACGGTGAACTTGGAGTTGCCGGAAGCCAGGGCGTGCATACCGGATTTCACCTGGATTTTGGCATAGTCACTGGTCAGATCCACGGTAGTGGTGCCGGCCTCCGGCCGGGGATAGGGGGTGCTGGGCGGGGTCACCACGGCCCAGTACACGGTGGCGTTTTCGTTGACCTCGTAGGACAAATTCACCGAATTTGCTCCCTCCTGGGTCACATAGGGCAGAGTCGTAAAGTAGGGCGGGGTCACGTCGTCGGTGGTGAACTCCACCGGCACCACGGCGGAGCTGTTGGCCCCGTTGGCGTCGGTGAGCCACAGGTACAGCACGTAGTCCTTCAGCTCGCCCAGCGTCCGGTCGTTCACCTGGAAGGTGCTCTCAATGTTTTTGGTCACATCCAGCACACCGTAGCCCAGATTGCCGCTCAACGCGCCGGTTTTCATGTTCTCCTTGGTGGGAGCGGTGGCTCCCGCGGGGAACAGGGCGTAGTACAGCTTACAGGTCTTGTTGGGCATCACCAGCACCCAGGACTCCTCCGGCTTGGTCTGGGTCATCCGGGGATAGCCGTTGTTGAACGCGGGCACAGAGTCGTCGGGGGTGGTAAAGGCGGTGACTTTTACAGGGCTCTGCCTGCCCTGTTCGTCCACCAGTACGGCGGAGATGTAATAGGTGCCGTCGCTGATCAGGCCCGTGGCCTCACCGGTGGTCAAGGTATCGGCGGCGGTGACGGAGATGCTCCCCCGCTGCACGGCCTTGGAGCCGTAAGAGGGCGGGTTAATCAGCTCATCCGCGCCCAGGGAGCCGTCGGCCAGGGTGGTAATCGCCCAGTGGACGGTGCCCTTTTTGTTGGTTTTTACCTCAATTTTCACGCTGGTGGGGGCCACGTCGGCGGCGTTGGGGTAGCCGGCCAGGATCTTCGGATCCCGGGAGGCCTCCTCTGCGGCGGTGGAGTCCATCACCGTGCCCGCGATGTTGGCCGTCAGGCCGGGACGGATGTAAATCTTGTCCGGCAGCATCTCCACGGTACTCCCGGGGGCGTTGATATTCAGGGAGCTGATGTCGCCCTCTCCGTTCACCTGGGTGCCGGTGTCCAGGTTCAGTTCCCGGACAGTCGTTCCCCGGTCAATAATGATTGTGCTTTCGGTGGCCCGCTCGTCCACAGTGAGCTTTTCCACCGTTCCCTTGGCCACCTGGATGGTGGAGTCGGGGGTCACGTTAATGACTTCCTTCACCCGGCCGGCCAGGTCCAGCTTGGGCTCCTCCCCATCGGCGTCAAAGGTAATGGTTTTCAGGCCGTATTCCAGGGGGGTGTTGTCCTCCAGATAGGCGGAGGTTTTCACTGTAACCTCCGGAATCACGGTGGATCCCTCCACCCGCATGGTGATGTACTGGTCCTTCAGGGAGTCCACCACCATCTTGTCCGCCTGGACGTTGCGCAGGATCAGGCTGGCCTTGCCCTTCTCGCTCTCGCCGGTGCCGCCCACGATAATGCGGCCCAGCACCTCAACATTTTCCAGCTCCACATCGCCCAAATCCACGCCGCCGCTGATGTACAGGTCGCCGGCGATGGTGGTGTTTTTCAGCTTCACACCGGCGCTGGTGATGGTCACGTTGCCGAACACGTCGCCCAGCTCCTGCTCCCCGGCCTCCTGGAGGGGGGTGCCGATGATGTTGCAGATCAGGGCGGCCATTTCTCCCCGGGTTACCTGGGACTTGGGGCGGAAGGAGCCGTCGGCGTAGCCGTTGATGATGTACTGGTCGGAGGCCGTCTTTACCAGGCCCCGGCTCCAGTTGCTGATATTCCGGGCGTCGGTAAAGTTCAGGTTCTCGCCGCTGGACTCCTCCAGCAGCATATTGTGGCCCAGAATGACCACGGCCTGCTCCCGGGTGAGGGTGGCGTTGGGGGAGGCCGTCGTCTCCGAGGTACCCGCCATATAGCGGGCGTTGTAAGCAATGCACACGTCCTCATAGAACCAGTCGCTGGGACGTACGTCGGTAAAGGGGATCTCCCCCACCTGGTCGTAGCCATAGGCCCGGTTGATCACCGCCATGAATTCGGCCCGGGTCATGGCTTTGTTGTGGTCGGCGGCCTGGTCCGCCCGCATGAAGCCCCACCCCACAAGTTTGTCCAGGTAGGGGGTAGCCCAGCTGTCCGCCCGGCTGACCGGCGTGATGGCGGGCACAAGGCCCACCACCAGAACCACTGCCAGCAGCAGGGAGAGCAGCCTGTGCAGACGCTGCTTCACTGTGTTTGCTGATTGCGTGTGCATAGTTGGAATCTCCTTTCAAATGGCTTATGCTCCTAGTTTACCAAGTTCAGCGCTGATTGTCAATTTGAATCGAAAATACCGATTTTCGGATGGCAAAATCTTCATCTTCTACCAAATCCACAAATTTTGCCGCGTACAGGTTCCGCGTATCCCCCTCCTTCTGGGGCAGGGTCCGCAGCACCTGGGTTTTGACAATCAGGGGGCTGTCGGTCATGGGGAGCACCATCTCCACCACGTCGCTGCTCTCCAGGGTCAGGTCCGTGTAGAAGGCGATGCCGCCGCAGCTTAAATCCATGCCGGTAAACTTTCGCTGGCCCTTCCAGCCGCCCCCCTTGACGGGGTACATCACACTGTCAAACACGACAGGCACCCGCAGGTTCTGCCGGGCCTCCGGGCCCAGGCGCTGGGTGGGCTGGACCACAATCCGGTCCCCCCGGCTGCGGAGCACATCCCCCATCATGGCCGGGTCGTCGTCCCCCATGCCGATCAGGCAGATGTGTCCCAGGGCCTCCACCCGGTCCGCCTTATTGGCCAGCACCTCCAGATGCAGGGGCTCCTCCCCCCGCTTGGAAATCAAATCCGCCTGGGCAATGGGGTTATGCTCTGTATCCAGAACCAGGTAACGCTGTCCCATATCAGCTCTCTCCTCTCTCCGGCTGAACCGGCTGTTCGGCGACGCCCTCCCGGGCCCGGCGGGCCTTGTCCGGGTCGTTGGGGTCAAAGTTTAAAAAGTACACATAGATTTCGACAATGGCCCTGTAGAGGGAATCGGGGATCTGCTGCCCCAGCTCCAGCTGGGAGAGCATGGTGGCCAGGGAGTTGTCCTCATAGACGGGCACACCGCTCTCGGCGGCCACCTCCACTATTTTTTCGGCCAGGTAGCCCATGCCGGAGGCCACCACAATGGGGGCGGCATCGCCGCCGTCGTACCGCAGGGCCACCGCCCGCCCCGGCGAGGGGGCCGCCCCGGGAAGATCATACCTTGACATTGACGCTGTTCTCTCCTTCAAAAATTTTGGGGAACACGGAGGATATGGTCAGCGGCTTCTCCATCCGCCGCACCGACACCCCGTTGGGCTTCAGGCCGTTATCCTTCAAAATCTGGGACAGGTCCCCCTGGACCTTCTGGGCGAAGGGGGCCACCGTGTCGGGGCAGAACACCTGCAATTCCACCGCGTCCCCCCGGCTGGCCATCACCATATCAAAGAAGCCCAGCCCCTGGATATCCACCTTGAACAGGAAGCGGATGGTGTTGTCCTGGGTGTTCCGGCCCCGGCGCATATTGTCCTCCGTATCCGGGTCCACCCACAGCTCGGAAAACATCAGCTTCCCCGCCCATTCCATGGGGATAATCATATGGTTCAGGGGCATATACACGCTTTCGTTCACCAGAAAGGCGGAGACAATCTGCCGGAAGGCGTCCTGCATCTCCGCTCCCCCCTGGCCCCGCATGGCCCAGGAGGCCGCCTTGGCCAGCTGGTTGGCGAACTGGTCCTCCTGCCCCGCCCGGACGAAGGTGCTGTTTTCGATCAGCCGGAACAGGGCCTCATCGCTCAGCCCTCCCAGCCGGGCCCGGAGGGCCGCGTGGCCGTTGAGCTGCCGGAAAGCTTGAAGCAGGCCCTCTCTGGTGCCGTTCTCATACCGGGAGATGTCCAGGGCCAGCAGGGAGATCAGGCTCCGGGACAGGCCCATGTCGTGGGTTTTCTCGGTATAGCTGGCCAAAAAGGGCAGGATGGCATTTTGCAGCAGCTTCAGCGCCCCGCCCTGGTCCTTCTGGGCGAACCGCTCCCCCAGCTGCTGGGCCATATTCAAAAGCTGGCTGCCGTAGCTGGCGGGGATAGCCCGGGTAAGCTGGGTGAGGGTGCGCATCAGGTTGCCCTCAATATGGTCGGAGGAGGTAAAGTCGCTGTAGCGCTTTAAAAACTGAAGGATGTCGTTGCGGATGCCCTCGCTCTGACTCTGGGAGTAGGCCTCCCGCAGCAGGGTGAACAGGGCTCCGTTAAAGCGGCTGCCCGAAGCGGTCTGCTGCTGCATAAACTGAAGCAGCTCCCCCTCGCTCATTTGGAGCATCTTTAAAAGGGCGGCCATCTCCGTGGAAACGCCCTCCCCGATCCCCGACGACACCACCGAGCGCTCCCCCAGCAGAATCCGGGTGAGGGTTTCGCTCAGCTGGGGGGTGTTCGCCAGCTTCTGGAGGAAGGTCTGGAAGTTGGAATCGTACCGCAGGGCCCCGCCGGGGCCGGTGGAGTCCCCCTGGTCCTGGCGCTCGCTGCGGTTGTCCGGGCGGCTGACCCGGGAGGGGTCCGGAGCGTTTTGAATGCGGGGATCGTTGGGACTTATAGGCAAATTCCGGTTAATATTGGCACTATCATGACCGGGAACTGGGTTTGTCACGCCGAGCAAATTTGGCATAGGGGACACTCCGTTTCAATCAAACTTCATAAAACTTTTCTAAACTCTTAATTTCCTGTTGCATTCTGCCGATAACTTAATATATAATGCAAAGAGATAATGTGCAAGCAAAATCGTAAAAGAATTTTTAAATATCGAGGTGGCTTTCTTATGGCAAGCGGTAACGACAGCATTCTGGACATGTATCTGTATGAGACCAACACCCTTCTGGAGCAGTTGGACGGCATCGTGCTGGCGGCGGAACAGGCCGACACATTTTCCCAGGACGATGTAAACGAAATCTTCCGGATCATGCACACCATCAAGGGCTCTTCCGCCATGATGGAGTTCAATTCCATGATGACGGTAGCCCACCGGACCGAGGATATGTTCTTCATTATCCGGGAAAAGACGATGGAGGCGGTTCCCGAGCAGCTCCGGCCGGAGCTTTTTGACGTGATGTTCCAGGCCATCGACTTCTTCCGCAGTGAGGTGGAGAAGGTCGAGAATGGAAACCCACTTTCTGAATCTATCGACACCTTCGTCTCAAAGATTAATAGCCTGATGGATAAAATTCAAGGGGGACAGGGGGACGCCCCCGCCGCAGATGCGCCGGAGGCCCCGCCGGAGCCCGCCGCCCAGGAAGACGCCGGAGCCCCCGCCGCCGCGATGCCCAAGGACCCGGCCTACCGCTACGGCTTGCAGGTCCGGTTCGACGAAGGCTGCGGCATGGAGAGCCTGCGCGCCTTCATGCTCACTACCGCCGTGCGGGACAGCGTGGTGGACTTCCAGTTCTCCCCGGAGGACGTGGAGACCGACTCCTCTACCTCCGACATTATCGCCGAGCAGGGCTTTTTTCTGTGGTTCCGCAGCGCGGAGGAGCGGGACGGCTCCATCCCCGCGGTCACCAACGCGGGCTCTGTGCGGGAGTATGAGCCCGTGAGCCTGCCCGCTCCGGCGGCTCCCGCCGCCCAGGAGGCCCCCGCCGCAGCGCAGCCCCCCAAGAAGGAGGAGCCCAAGGCCCCCGCCGCGCCGCCGCCGGCCAAGTCTGCCGGCCAGCCTCAGCAGCACGCCAAGGAGAGCCTCATCAGCGTAAACCTGTCCAAGCTGGATCAGCTGATGGCCGTGGTCAGCGAGATCGTGATCACGGAGGCCATGGTCACCGCCTCCCCCGATCTGAAGGGGCTGAAGCTGGACCTGTTCACCAAGTCCGCCCGGGACCTGCGCAAGCTCACCGACGAGCTTCAGGACGTATCCATGTCCCTGCGGATGGTCCCCGTGTCCGGCACCTTCCAGAAGATGAACCGGATCGTCCGGGATATGAGCAAAAAGCTGGGCAAGCGGGCCCGCCTCACCCTGGTGGGGGAGGACACTGAGGTGGATAAGACCATCGTGGACAGCATCGGCGACCCCATCATGCATATCGTGCGCAACTCCATGGACCACGGCATCGAGAGCGACGAAGCCGACCGCATCGCCCGGGGCAAGGACCCGGTGGGCGAGATTATTCTCTCCGCCCGGCACACCGGCAGTGAGGTCATTATCGAGATCCACGACGACGGCGGCGGCGTGGACTGCGACGCGGTGCTGGCCAAGGCCATCCGCCAGGGTCTGGCCTATCCCGACCAGGACTACAGCCAGAAGGAGATTCTCAACTTCCTGATGATGCCCGGCTTCTCCACCAACACAGAGGTTACCGAGTTCTCCGGCCGCGGCGTGGGTATGGACGTGGTGAAAAAGAACGTGGAGGACGTGGGCGGAACCGTGTCCATCTCCAGCGATTTCGGCAAGGGCATGACCACCACCCTGAAGATTCCTCTGACCATGGCCATTATGGACGGCATGGAGGTCTCCGTGGGCGACTCCATCTTCACCATCCCCATCAACAACATCCGCTCCAGCACCAAGGTCACCGCCGGCGAAGTCATTTACGACCCGGCCCGGGGCGAGATGATGAAGTTTATGGACAATTTCTATCCCATCATTCGGGCCAAGAACTTCTTCCAGCTCAACGGCGGCTGCGACGAGATTGAGGACGGCATCCTCATTTGGGTGGAGGCCGGCGAGCACTCCTACTGCCTGTTTGTTGACGAGCTGCTGGGCGAGCAGCAGGTGGTGGTAAAGCCCCTGCCCGGCCTGGTGAACACCTATAATATCAAAAATTACGGCATCAGCGGCTGTACGATCCTGGGCGACGGCAACATCAGCATCATTCTGGACGTGGCGAACCTGTTCTCCGCCGTCCAGGGCCGGAACTGAGTTCGGTACGCCTGCAAGAAAGGGAGAGAATTATGTCTGACGAAAATATGCTGTTTATCACTGAGGACCAGCTGGCCTTGAACGCCATTGAGGACACCGCAGAGGTCCAGACTACAAAATACCTGATTTTTGTTTCCGACGAGCTGATGTTCGGCCTGGACGCCAACAACGTGGTGGAGATTATCACCGACCACACCATCACCCACCTGCCCATGGTGCCCGACTACATCAGCGGCATCATTAACCTGCGCGGCCAGATTATCCCGATTCTGGACATCCGCCTGCGCATGGGCAAAATGCCCTGTGAGGACTGCTCCATTATTGTCATTGATGTGGACGGCACCCAGGCGGGCATTCTGGTGGACTCCGTGGCCAAGATGGTGGATGTTCCCCAGGAGAACATTCTGCCCATGCCCTCGCAAAACGCCCAAAAACTGATTTCCGGGATGTGCTCGCTGCCGGAGGGCGGCACCATGCTGGTCCTTGACTGCGACCTGCTTCTGCATGGCTGAGCATACGCCGAAAAGGAGACTGCAACCATGCCACTGACCATCTCAGACAAAGATTTCAAGCGGCTTTATCAATTCATCCAGGCCAATTTCGGCATCAACCTGTCCCAGAAGCAGCAGCTTATTTCCAGCCGCCTCTCCTCCACGGTGGAGGCCCGGGGCTTTACCGACTTCGGCCCTTTCGTGGATAAGCTGCTCAAGGAGCGCAACCCCCAGGATCTGGAGCTGGTGCTCAACAAGCTGACCACCAACTACACCTTTTTCATGCGGGAGACAGAGCATTTCCAATTTTTTCAGAATACCATTCTGCCTGACCTGGTCCGCCGGCATCAGCGGGACAAGGTGCTTTCCATCTGGAGCGCCGGCTGTTCCAGCGGGGAGGAGCCCTACAATATCTCTATCTACATCAAGGAATTCCTGGGCCCCCAGGCCAAGGATTGGGACACCCGGATTCTGGCCACCGACATCTCTCAAAATGTTCTGGCCAAGGCCAAGCAGGGCACCTATGAGCTCCCCGACGCCATCCCCGCGGACTGGAAACGGAAGTATTTTGTCCGGAGCAAAGGCAACCTTTACTCCGTGGCCCCCATTTTGCGGGACAATGTGATTTTTCAAACCTTCAATCTGATGGACCCCATCCGCTTCAAACGCAAATTCGACGTTATTTTCTGCCGGAATGTTATGATCTACTTCGACCAATCCACCAAGGACGCCCTGGTCAACCGGTTCCACGAAGCCACAGTCCCCGGCGGCTATCTGCTGATCGGCCATTCGGAGAACCTGAGTAAAAACGCCCCTTACGTGACTCTGGCTCCCTCCACCTTCCAGAAGAGGAGATGATCGCCCATGTGGCCTTCCAATAAAACCATCCGGGTTATGGTGGTGGATGACTCCATCGTCGCCCGTACCATGCTCACCCGGGGCCTGTCCTCCCACCCGCAGATCGAAGTGGTGGGCTCGGGCTTCAGCGCCCGGGACGCGAAAAACAAAATCCAGCAGCTCAAGCCGGACGTGATGACGCTGGACGTGGAAATGCCGGGCATGAGCGGCATTGATTTTTTAAAAACTCTGCTGCCTGTATACCCCCTGCCGGTGATTCTGGTGTCCTCTCTGAACCTGCGGGTGTTCGACGCCCTGGCCGCCGGCGCGGTGGACTTTGTCCGGAAGCCGGACGCCACCCAGAACAATGAGGCATTTATCAACAACCTGTGTCAAAAGGTCGTTACCGCCGCCAGCGCCCGGGTCCGGCGGCCCGCCCCTACCCCCGCCGCTCCAGCCGGGACAGCGCCGGGAGGGTCCGCTTCTCTTCAGCCCGCCGCAGTCCCCCTGCTGGGCCCCAAGCCCATTCTGGATCAGGTAATTATCGGCCTGGGGGCCTCCACCGGCGGCACAGAAGCCACCCTGGAGGTAATGAAGCGCCTGCCGGCGGACATTCCCGGTATGCTCATTGTCCAGCATATGCCAACGGGCTTTACCTCCATGTACGCCGAACGGCTCAACCGCCTGTGCCAGATGGAGGTCAAGGAGGCCGCCCACGGCGACGTAATCCGCCGGGGCCTGGCTCTGCTGGCCCCCGCAGACCACCAGATGCGGGTAGTCCGCTCCGGCACCCGGTACACCGTCTCCTGCATCCCCGGCGGGGAAAAGGTCAGCGGGCACCGGCCGTCGGTGGACGCGCTGTTTTTGTCCATGGCGGAGCAGGTAAAGTGCCGGATGGCGGGCATTATCATGACCGGCATGGGCCGGGACGGGGCCGACGGCCTGCTGCAAATGCGCAAGCAGGGGGCTTACACCATTGGTCAGGATAAGGAGTCCTGCGTGGTATATGGTATGCCCATGGTGGCCTACAACATCGGCGCGGTGCAGATTCAGGCTTCCTGCGAAAACATTGCCAGCGTGCTGCTGCGCCATTTGACCCAATTAAGCTGAAACGGTGAAACGGGCGGTGTCTTGACGACACCGCCCGTTTTTGTCCCTTCCAGTGGTACTAGGACACCTGGGCCTGCTGCCAGACCGCCTGTTCCAGCATGGCTTCCGCTAAAATGCCGTAGCCCCGGGTGGGGTCGTTGACCAGTACGTGGGTCACCGCACCCACCAGCCGGCCGTTTTGCAGAATCGGACTTCCGGACACGAGTGATGTCAATATGGGACAACAAATTTTTTGAAATTTTCTGAATCCGTGTATTTGCAAGGGTTTCAGGGATTTTGCAAAAATCCGTTTGAGTAAAACGAGTGATTTATAATAGGGACAACATCAAGCATTACTCCCCAAAATCGTGTGTTTTCAATGGTTTTCGCCACCAGAACTTATCGTACATTCACTGTGTTGTCCCTATTATTACTCACACGTCATATTCGGGATGCTGTACGAATCTCTGTAATTCCACATGATGTTGATAACACCCCCCGGGTATACCGTGATGCTCTGGACAAACTCCTTTAACAACTCCGGTGTCAACTCCCGAACATGGATGTGCCTGCATAACGGATCGGTTGCCCGAAGCATTGACTCGATGGACTTCGCCTCAGCACTTAACTGTTCCAGCTGCTTTGTCAGCAATACCACCTGTATGCCAGCCTCTGCTTCAACTTCTTTGGCTGCCGCCTTTCTTTGCAGAAACGCTTCCTTTGTCAGATTGTCGCTGATGTATGCTTCATAATCGCGCATCACTTGTGTCTGGCTTTTTTCAACTCTCCGCTTCTGCTTCTGCAATTCATTTTGAAGGGATGTTTGTTCCGAGAGGGCCCCTTTTCGCGCAGCCCTTGCGGTCTGCACCTTTGCGTCCACCACATCGCATTGATTTTGAATCGCCCGAAGTATAACCTCTGCCAGACGTTTCTCCTGTATATGCACATTTGCACAATCCGAATCCAGGGCATATCTCGCGGTAGCGCATCGGAATGTCTGATTGCTTTTGCGCCCTTTTTGCAGCTTGTTTCCGCAGCAGCCGCATTTCAAATAAGTGGAGAACAGGCTGGAGGGACCTTGTGACTTTGATTTCACGTTGCTCTTGATGACTTTCCTGGACTGGAAAAACATTTCCCGGCTTATGATAGCCTCATGTGTGTCAGGAATCACAAGCTGTTCATCCTCCGGCAGCAGCTTTACTTGGTCACTTCCAACTCTTACTACATGGGATTTGAAGGGAACTGTATCGCCTGTATAAATTCGGTTGATTAAAATATTCTTTACAGAATCAAATGACCAATACAAGCTGACCCGATAGTTTCCACGAAACTTCTTCAGATACATGGAGGGAGTTTGAATCCCGTCTGTGTTCAGACGTTGGGCAATTTGCGACACTGTAATGCCCTCGGATGCCCATTGGAAAATTTTCTGCACCACCCCAGCCGCTTCGGGGTCCACTATAATTGTGTTTTTCTTCTCCCCTTTTCTGTACCCATAGGGAACCGCTCCGTAGACGTATTCTCCATTCAGCTTTTTCATATCGACAGTGCTTTTGATTTTCCTCGATATATCCTTGCTGTAAAGTTGATTGATTAAATTGCGGACTGCCAGCTGCAGGCCCCCAGTGGACTCCCCGTATGCACGGCTGTCATAGTTGTCGTTGATGGAAATAAACCGAACATCATACGCAGGAAAGACAAACTCCAGAAAATGTCCCGCTTCGAGATAGTTTCTGGCAAACCGGGAGAGATCCTTGACAATAATCGTTCCAACTTGTTCTGCCTCTACCAGTTTCAAAAGGCGCGCCGCCCCGGGACGGTTAAAATTGGTTCCAGAATAACCGTCATCAATGATCTCTTCAAAATCGCTGTATTTCCCAAGCTCTGAGTGCGATTCGACATATTGCTGGATCAAAAGCCTTTGGGAGCCGATACTAAAACTCTCCTGCCCTTTTCCGTCAATGTCGTCATCTTCTTTCGAGAGCCGAAGATACATGAGCTTCAGTTTCCCGCTATCCAGCATAGCCAGCACCTCCAGCGTCGCTGTCCAGGCACGTTTCAAGTAACGCATACGGATTGCCATAAGTTGTAGAAATCCGGATGCTTTTATCCTCGAATACAAGTATCCGATCCACCAGTACATCTACAATTTCCTGGTCGATTTTCGGTATCTCCCGATAACACCGGATTGCAGCCAGCCAGGTCTCTGCCGTTCCAAGTGCGGCTTTTATTCTTTCGCACTCTTGGACAGCCTCCTGTTCCTGTTGTTCCAAAAGGGAATGTTCGCTGCGGTATCGTGCCTTGATTCGGATATACTCCTCCCGGTCAAGAACACCCATCGCCACATCCTCTAAAAGCCGGTCCTGCTTGGCCTCCAGGTTCATACGCTGACTGCGGAAACTTGCTAAACGGTTCTGTACGCTGTCAGGCGTACTTTCCATTTTGCGTATCTCTGTAGTCAATCGTTCGATGTCAACTGCAATCTCCACTTGTTTGTCGAGGAAATGTCTCAGGGTATCCATCAGAGTTTCCTGCCGGATGTAATGATTGCTGCACCTGCTATGGTTGGAGTACCGATATTGATTACAATTAAAGTAGACTGAAACTGGAGTCGTTTTCCTGCCAGCCAAGATTCCCGCAGTCATTCTTGCTCCACATTCTCCGCAGAACACTTTGCCACGAAAAATATCACGGTAGTCCGGATCTGGATTGTCCAGCGTGTCATATGCGGCCCGACGCTCTAACTCCGCCTGATTGATTTCCTGAACCTGGTCAAACAGCGCCTGTGTCACGATGGGCGGATGTGCGTTAGGAATTATCTGCCACAGTTCTTTAGGACGAGCTTTCTTATCACCGCCCAGCCGCTCCCGGGCAACCTTTCCGTGGATTCGACTGCCGATATAAACGGCATCCCCCGTAAGTTTTCGGATTGTCCCACGAAGCCATAGCGCGTTTTTGAATTTCTCCGCTTTCGTAAGCCCGCGATCATAGCGGATTTTCCCCGGACTGGGTATCCCCTCCTGGTTCAGCACTTTTGCAATCGTATTGAACATCATACCTTCCGCACGCATTTCAAATATGCGCCGGACAACCGGGGCCGTTTCCCCGTCAATCTCAAATGTACCTTTTTCCGGTGCCCTTCGATACCCATAGGGAACGCTTCCTGAAGATGGCAGGTATTCTCCGCTGTCCATTTTTGCGTGGATGCTGCTTTGAATCCTTCGTGCAGTATCTTTTACATAGGTATCGTTCATAACGAGCTTGAACGGCATCAAAAGGCCATCACGGTCGGAATGAGTATCTTCACTATCATAGTCATCGTTGATGCAGATTAGGCGGACACCCATCTCCGGGAATACCTTTTCTACATACTCGCTGGTCATGATATAGTGGCGGCCCAAACGTGAAATATCCTTAACAATGATGCAGTTGACCTTTTTAGCCCTTAAATCGGCAAACATAGCCCGGAATCCAGGCCGCTTGTAATTCATACCTGTGCAGCCATCATCCACATAAAATGCGCCGATTTCAAAATCGCTGTGCTTT